>CAZLKD010000008.1:10627-15641 GCA_964560015.1 uncultured Candidatus Peribacteria bacterium | reverse complement strand
ATGTCCCCCTCATATCAGATGACATTGCTTGAAAAAGTAATCTACATAATTCGACAGAATAAGGATCAACAACAATTTCCAAAGCATTATCCCTGGTGATTCCGAGGGCGCCTTTTCTCTTATCAATATAACCCAACATTTTATCAAGCACTCAAAAATATTCAGTTACACCACGAGCATCACTAATCGATTCAGGAGGGACATCTCGTAAACCTACGCATACTCGATCATACTCATCAATCATCCCCAAAAATACCTTGTCTTTTGAAAGTTTATCAAGAGCTTTTAAAATACGGGGATCCTCTTCTGTTATTGATTCTTCAGCGACTCCAGCCTCCACAGGTCAACATACTTGTGCAGGAGCGCTCGCTGTAAAAGCAACAGTAGCGAGAATCGGCATTAGGAGGTCTCGTATTCTATTGCTAGAAGGCGATTGCAGAGCCGTTAAGGCTGATGAAGGTGAATTTCTCATAGGCACAATAAAGGGATAAATTACGATAAACATAATTTATTATAATATAATAAATATCTATGTCAAATTACTTTGTTGATTTGTGCGGTATCTCGATTCGTACAGTAAATCACTCTCCTTCTGCACTGATCAAATCAACGGCGCCTCCAGCATCGCGAACGATTTTATCCACGATAGAGAGACCTATGCCGAGACCACGGTCGCGTACATCGCCTGATTTTGACTTGTCTGCTTGATAAAACTTTTCCTTGAGATACGGGAGGTCCTCAGCTTTTACGCCACGACCATTATCCTGAAATATGAGTATATCTGTTGTACTCTCATGAAAAAAATTCATACGAAGCTGTGTCCCCGATCCAGCATAGCGGAGGAAATTCCCGACGATATTGTGGAGTATTTGTACGAGACTATCGTGATCAAATACCATTGTAGCCCTCTTTGGACCCGCATAGACCATAGTCTGTCTATGGTTGGAGAGTTCACCCGAGTGCGTTTCCTGAACGATACTAAAGATATCGAGAAGGTTGATTTTCTGATAATGAAATTCAGTTGGACGACTCTCAAAGGTTTGAAAGTGCATCAGACTCTCGACAATGCGTGTGAGACGAGCGAGCTCACCAGTGAGCGCTTCGATATTTTTGGTATTGAGCTGGATGACTCCATCCTTGATACCTTCGAGATACACGCGAATCGCCGTCATGGGCGTTTTGAGTTCATGACTCATGTCAGCAAGAAACTGTTGGCGAATCATCTCCTGATGGTCGAGACGTATACGGAGATTGTTGAGGGAATCAATGAGCGGACGAAATTCATCTTTTCTCGTATATTCGAGCATCCTCCCATCCCCTGTCGTGAAATTATCCAGCGTATCAGTCACAGCATGAATCGGTTGAAACGCTTTACGAAGGAAATACAGAACAAAACCAACAATTACAATCACAAATATGATATTGAGGCCGAGCATGGCTGCGAGGACTTGTGTCACAAACTGACGTTTCGGATCAGTCCCATCGGTAAAACTAAAACCAAGCGGTGCTGTACGCAGAAATGCCGACATAGCGTTGAGTCCTATCACGTCTTCGACTTGCTTTTGTTCGACACCAGAATTTTCGAGATATTTACCAACGGAATCACGATTAAATACTGGATCAGAATTGATATAATTTTCAAAACCTGTTGCGAGTTTATTGAGGTCAGAATCCATCTCCTGATATTTTTGGAGAAGCTCTGGTGCCTGATCCGGAAACTGTTTGATAAGCGCCAAAATCTCCGCATCTATCTCATTTTGTCGAGTTTCTGTGTAGAATTGCTGGAGAAAACCATAAAAATATCTCTGTGTCACAAATGGCAATACCGTGAGATTGAGCACGAGAAAGAGTGCCACGACACCAGCCACCAAGAGAAGAATTTTACGAGTGAGAGACATAGAAAACGAGTTTAGGTGGTTTAATTTGTTTAATCGGTTTAATTTGTTACATTACTATAGGAAAGAATGTGTTTTTGTAAAAATAAACTACACCTGTTTTTCTTTTTCTATTCCCTTTTTCTTTTGAGAGAATCATGAAACAAATCAAGCCATCACCAGACGACATCGGTCAACGCCTCGATAGATACTTGCGAAAGATTTTTCCCGGAGCAAAACTGGGAGAAATATATGAAGCACTCCGAACAAAAAAAATCACCGTCGGAGGGAAAAAGCTCCCAGAAAGCACCAGACTCCGAGCCTGAGATACACTGGATATCGAGCTCGATGAAGAGACCTTAAAACTCTGGAAAAGTGATGTAAGTAGCAATCATCCACGAAAAATCATCCACGAAAAACTCGACCCAAAGAGAATACTCTTTGAAGATGCAGATCTCCTCATCTACGATAAACCTTCTGGTCTCATCGTGCACAGTCCTGATCACAAGACGGACGAAGTATCTCTCATCGAACAAATAGAAGAATACCTCGTCTCAAAATGATGGAAACCATCAGGCACTTTTGCCCATCCAGCACTCGCCCACCGCATCGATCGTGATACATCATGAATCATCATCTCCTGCCTCAATCGCCTCTCCTACGAGCATATGGCCGAACAGTTTCGGACTCGTAAAGTCGAGAAAACCTATCTCGCTCTCGTCGCAGGTGTACCAGAACCAAGAGAAGGAATCATAAACGCTCCACTACTCCGACAGGATACGGGTCGAACCGATGAGGCAAAAGTCATCGTCGATCCAAAAGGACAATCGGCAGAAACAAGTTACAAAGTTCTCAAAACAGGTTCAAAAAACGATTGGAGTCTCGTCGAGCTCCATCCAAAAACTGGGCGCACTCATCAGATACGAGTCCATATGGCTCATATCGGTCATCCACTCATTGGTGACAAACGTTACGGCTGACCAAATGTCGTGAAGTTTACAGAGCTCAAAGATTTATACCAGAGAAGAGGACATCTATTGCATGCGACTCAAATTGAATTCATCAACATACACAATCAGAAGCAATGCATTCAAACTATACTCCAGCCTTTTTAATCAAAGCATCTGAGACTTTACCTGCATCAAGATCGTCATCAAGTTGAATATTAAGTCTTCCGAGAGCTGCTTTTTGTTTTGAAGGATCTTTGAGAGCACTTTTTTCGTTTTCGATAGCTTTTCTCTGCTCAGGTGTCAAGTCTCACTCTACAGCTAGAGTTCCTGTGCCATTTTTTTTGAGAGAAACCCCAGAACCAATATTACCTTCTCCATCATTTAGTTTTATATCAGTTTTAAACGGAGTTGAAGATGAAGAACTTGAAGATGAAGTTGTAGATCTACTAATTGCTGAAATTTTACCAGCCAGTTCTTGCTCATCTTTATTTTTTGAGTTCTTCATTGCTTCAATAAGTGGACGATTCCGAGAAAGGATTTCATTTCTCTTGGCAATACTCTTTGCTCCTTGAAGTTCTGACCTCAATTTTCAAACACTTAATCGTTCTCCATCAGAAATAACAGAAGTCTGGCTTTGCCCAATTTTATCAAATCATTTTTCTACAGTTTGCTGAAGAGTTTTAAAGGTAGATTCGGCTCAGCCAAGCTGTCTATTCTCTTCTAGTAACTCAGTAGTTCTCCTGAGATCACCAGTAGCGTCACTCAATTTACCTAATCACTCTCTTATACCAGGATTCCCCAAAATCTCTGCAAGTGAATTCTCATGCCTTTCCACATGATCACTCACATTTTTATTAATTAATTTCGCAATAGCCGTAGGATTGGCTATCGCAGAGGCAGCAGCAAAAGCTGGATGTGGTGTCGGGATATAACTTGGGATATTTTGGACAAAATTTCCGACACTCTTTCCGAGTTCTGCAAATGGTGCAAAGGCCTTTTCTGTGATTTTATCGTAACTTACCGCTGATTTGACCCCCATCCATATGATGACAAGGGCGATCAAAGTGAGGATAATATGAGCAAAGACACTCTCCACACTATCGACGACGCCATTGGCGCCTGCTATCACGCTACTACTTGCCGAATTTCCGACAAATCCTGAAAACATATCTCCAAACTCAAAGACGATAGGCGTATATCCGCTCGTACTCATACCTGTCTTTGGGCTTCCGATGATGAGCTGAGAATCATACCCCTGGTTTCCGTCTGTAGTGTTACCGTTGGGGATGATACAGTATCGTACCATATAACCACTTCCCTCCGTACACATGGTTCCGCCGATTGAACCAGAAGAATTCATATTCGTAACCATAAAAGTTTGACTGATAACTCCAACAAAGAGAAGACCGAAAGCGAGAACGGCAGAAACCATCACAGGCACCATCGCGAGTTTGAAAAATTGGAAAAATCCAACCTGACTCAATCATGAATCTCCTCCGCCACCGCCTCACTCCGAGTGAAATGCTTCTTTGAAACCATTCCCAGAAAAGAGCGCAAGGCCAAAGAGTGGTGAAAACATGACGTATATCCAGAGTTTAAAGGCACGCATCAAGAGAACCCAGCAGAGCGCAATAGTAAGCACTCAGAAAAAGAAAGTCACAATAAGTGCTGTACCAAACTTGATCACTATATCAGTGAGGTTTTTGATACATTTTTGTACATTTGCGTCCTTGTCACATTTTGCATCCTTGAGACGCACAAGATCTGTCCTCTGCACCTTAAAGATATCGTAGGCATAGATCATCATGATAAAATACGGACCTGAACCATTGTTGGCAATAAACTCTGCGGCAGAAATACACGCAGTCGCGCTCGTCGTACAATCCACTTCTGTTGAGGCATTTTGCCCACCATCAGTGAGGAAGACGCTGATTTTTGTCGGGATCACCTTTTCATGAAACATGCCATTATCTTTCCCGGCAGTTCCACTCTGCATCTGAGCGATAGCTCCCATCGGGATAGCGAGGACCGCAGCAGTCGCCTGGTTGGCAAATGAAAGTGTCCAACTCACGATGAGCCAAGTAAATGGCACCATGAGGATACCAGCGAGAAATTGAGGGAGTTTTTTCTTAAATGTATATTCTGAGCTTTCTCCGCCAAATATCTGCATGACAGCCATAAAAAGCAAAA
>CAZLKD010000008.1:0-10617 GCA_964560015.1 uncultured Candidatus Peribacteria bacterium | reverse complement strand
TACCCACACATTGATGAAATATTTACGGAGTCCGAAAAAATCACCCATCGTCCAGTCTGGAGAGAGGAGCCATCCAGCGAGGATCACAGCAGGGGTCAGAAGGGCAGATATGAGAGCAAATATGATCTCCATAACCTGGAGGATCATCTCAACCGCATCACTATTTTCTGTACCAGCAAAACACGTAGACCCGAGGAGGATACCTCCGATGAGGAGGATACGTGTCCATCGTGATTGGATATTATTTAGGAGAAAAGAGAGAATGCGCATAGTAGTTTATTTTGATTCGACAGAGAAGAGATGGAGGTCTTTCAGGAGAGAAACATCTGTACCTGCAGGGAGGCTAACAGTAATTCACTGAATCAGTGCAGCAGTGTTTGCTGAGAGAACAGTGATTTTCTTCTCTGATGTAGCGATAAGTGTATTGTATTCGAGGATAAATCTCTGAGCAAAGATCGTGATATTCTTGTGCTCTTGTTCTTCTATATGGAGCTCTTCGAGATGAGCAAGACTCTGGATGATATCTTCACCATTTTTTTGGGCATAAGACTGCTCGATACTTGCCTGTGCTGTTTTGATCTCATCCTGATTTCCCTTGAGTGCATTGCTATGAAAATCTCTCAATTGTGTCAGAGTCGTTGCTGCTACTTTTGCTTCTCCTTTTTTATCCGTGAGTTGTTGGATGTAGTTTTCGAGGGCCGTCCGACGATCTGGATGAACACGGAGATAACTCACGACATCTATCCCCAGAACTTCTGAAAGTTCTGAGAGACGCTGAAAATGTTCTGCAAAAAAACTCTCTCCACCAAAACCATCTCTCATGATAGCTGATTGCACACCTCCTACATCTTGAGCGAGATTTGCAGGAAGAGAATTGGCACGAGGTATATCTGTACCGATGTTATTGGCGAGGGCTACACCGACAAGCGCAAGCGGTTCCTCTGGTGCACTATCGAGACTAAACGAGTTAGGACGGAGAGACAGGGAAAAACCATACGCCGTAGCGAGGATGATCACGATGGCAGAGACGATAAATCCGAGCCAGTGAAGGGTTGCTGATTTTTTGCGATTCTTCCTATTCATGTCCTCATCGTATCATAGAGTTTTTTGCACCTCAAGTCCCGAGCGGTAAAATACCCCCTAACAGTGCTTGACACAGTTAGTTTTTAGTTGCTCGTTTTTATATGTCCGTGCCTTGATAAGAAAAAAGTGACTTTTCCCAAAAAAAGACATAATTGTTTGCAGAAATAGAGATGTAAACGTAGAGGTAGACGTAGAGAGGATTAAAACAAATTTCCACTCTACATGCTACATCTACTTCTACATATTCTTAACATTATCCACTATTCAGATATATGCACCGTTCTCACACCTGCGGACAACTCACCGCTCACCATATAGGACAAACAGTTACCCTCTCAGGATGGGTCGCAAATCGTCGAGATCACGGTGGTATCATATTTATCGATATTCGTGATAGATACGGCATTACTCAGCTTGTTTTTGATCCTCAGACACATGCCGAAGCAGCAAAAATTATCGAATCTGCCCGCGCCGAATGGGTGATAAAAATCACGGGTGAAGTTCGCGCTCGTCCATCTGGTCAAGAAAATAGCGATCTTCCGACTGGTGCCGTGGAAATACTTGTCACTGAGTGTAGTGTTCTCAGCAGAGCGAAAACACCTCCATTTGAAATCTCAGACCACAGTAACTCAAGTGAAGATATCCGCTACAAATACAGATATCTCGACCTCCGACGCGACATCCAGAGAAAGAAAATTGAATTCCGTGCACGCGTCAATGCTTACGCTCGAGAGTGGTTCAGAAATGGTGGCTTTCTCGAAGTCCAAACCCCACTCTTTACGGTGAGCTCTCCAGAAGGCGCTCGTGACTACCTCATTCCTTCTCGTCTCCACCCAGGGAAGTTTTATGCACTCCCTCAAGCTCCTCAACAGTATAAACAACTCCTCATGGTCGGCGGTATCGATAAATACTTCCAGATTGCCCCATGTTTTCGCGATGAAGATCCTCGCGCTGATCGTCATAGCTGTGAATTTTATCAGATTGACTGTGAGATGAGTTTTGTGCATCAAGAAGACGTCCTCGAAGTCGCAGAAAATTTTGCACGAGATCTCGTCACGTCCGTCACTCCAGAACGAAAACTCCTCACCCCTGTCTTCACTCGCATCACTCATCACGAAGCGATGGAAAAATATGGTTCAGATAAGCCTGACCTCCGTTTTGACTGTCATTTTGAGGATCTTTCAAAGGAACTCAAAAATTCAGGTTTTTCTGTATTTCAATGAGCTATCGAAAAAGGCGGCGTCGTAAAAGCATTTAAGCTGACCGGTGTTGCCATGTCACGCAAAGATATCGATGAGATCACGGCTCTCGCCGTAGAACAAGGAGCAAAAGGCCTTGCCTACATCATCTACGAAGCAACGGGACCAAAAAGCCCTATTCTCAAGTTCATGTCTTCTGATGAACTCGAGATAATCAGCGACCGGCTCTCTCCACAAGTAGGCGATATGATTTTCTTTGGTGCTGATAAGAGAGAAGTCGTCAACAAAGTCCTCGGAGCTGTCCGCGTCGCGCTGAAGCACCGCTACAATCTCGTCGACACTAATACGCTTTCTTTTGCATGGATTACAGATTTTCCAATGTTTGATCTCGATGAGTCGACTGGGAAACTCGATTTCGCACACAACCCATTCAGTAGCGTCAATGCAACCCTTGAAGAACTCCGAAATATGAATCCCGAGGAAGTCTACGGATTTCAATACGACCTCACTTTGAATGGTTACGAAATCCTCTCTGGTTCTATCCGAAATCACGACCTCGAACTCCTCACAGAAGCTTTCCGCATGGTTGGACGAAGTAAAGAAGAAGTGAAAAACAAATTTGGTGGTATGTATGAGGCATTTCAATATGGAGTCCCTCCTCATGGTGGCTTCGCCTTTGGTATTGACCGATTTATGATGATCCTCCTGAACGAAGACAATATCCGCGATATGTACGCATTCCCTAAATCCGGCAAAGCACAAGACGCCATGATGAACGCTCCAAGCGATATCGATGAAGAGAGCTTGAAGGAGTTACATATTAAGTTGAGGTAATCCCGTCAATCCTGCGTAGGCAGGAATCTATCACAAATTCAAAAACCTCCCAAATTTGGGAGGTTTTTTGAAAATAAAGAAATTATTGCACTTCTATTTCATCCTGGAATGCCTTGAATACATGATATGAGAGCACACGGTTTGTCTTAATTATAGGGATAATGGTATTGAGCCAAGACGTCTTAAAAAGCTCCAATATGCCCCCTCTATCACAACGCATTGATCTGCCATTACGCACATTCCATTGGTTGAGTGTCATAAAAAAATCTTCACGACCAGGCGTGTATACAGCCTTTACATAGATAGATAACAATATAAGCGGTGGGCATTTTTCTAAAAAATTCTCTACGGTTGTAGCATGCAGGAATCCATCCACTTTTTCTCTGTAATCACGAAACGGGGGTTCCATTTTTTCAAGAGCTTGTGCTACATTATCTTTGGTAATATGAAAATCATATCCACGATATGAGACGCCTTCACCAGGCATTTTTGGAGTTTCGTTTTCTTGCAAAATTCTCTCATCAGCACCAATGGCAAGAGACAGGGTGACGAGTTTTTTTGCTGTAACAATAGAATCAGGACTTTCCATATGAATATTTAATACTACTTGTGAAAAGTATTATTATCCAATTATTTTTAAGTCAACTAATTCCACCAAGTGATAACGGCGAGCGTTATGACTCCGACAAAAAGGACGAGACTCAAGATTCGTAGGACGAGAGTACCATAGAGTTCTTGCCCAAATCGCTTTGCAATGGTAATTTTTGTAATGGTATTCGTGACGAGGGCGATGATGATAGCTGTTGTAGCCGTGAGTTCAGAGATAGATTGAAGTGTGCCTACCATAGAGCGCTCAGCCATATCTTGAGTGATAGCATCGACATCAGCGAGACCCGAAAATAAAGAGACGATATAGAGTGAGAAGTCTCAGAAGTAGTGATGGTATGAGAGAGCAATAGTCGCGAGAAATTTGATCACGAGGACAAACCCTGCGAATTTGAGGGCGGGACCAACCTGAAATGGACTCTCGTGATCACTGGTCACACGTACTTCGGTAACATTTTTATCTTGTCTGTAGCACCACCAGAGGGATATAACCGAAGTGATAATCATGGCGCATATTGGCCAGAATAGCACTCAGAGAAGGTGAGGATTGAATATTGCGACGATGATCGTTGCGCGAAAGAGCATGATAGTACAGGCTGCTATCGTAGCGATAACTGTCGGGTAAACCCAGTCGCCATGATCATGATGGCTCTTCTCGGACATAGCAGAAGTGACTGCTGTCGACGATACGAGGCCTCCGATAGCTCCAGAGATGATGATACCCCTATTGGCACCGATAACTTTGCTGAGTATATACCCGATATAGCTCACAGCCGACATCACGACAACAAAAAACCAGATGCTGTAGGGATTGAGAAAGGCAGCAGAAGTGAACTCAGTACGTGGCAAGAATGTCATGAAATCAACAATCGCATAGCGATGATCAGGGAGAAGCGGAAGGATTATGAAGGATATAACGGCAAATTTGAGAGTTGTCATGATCTCATCCTCACCGATTTTAGCTATGATACCTCTGATACGCGTCTTGTAGGTCAGCATGATGGTCACAAATATCCCGAGAAATATAGCAATCTGCGCCTCACCCGCCATCGTCATCGCTCCGAGGAGAAAGACGATAATCGCCGCAAACTCACTCGTGACACCGAGCTGGTTTCGCTGAAATGCAGAATAGACGTAGGACAGGAGAATAAAGAGAAACAGTACTGACCCGATAAAGATCACAAATACAAAGTGTCCATTGAAGAGATCATCGAGATAGACTGAGAGACTTCCGAGGAGTGCAATCAGAGTAAATGATCTCAGTCCGCCAAATATCGCTTGTGACCGATCAAAGTCTTCTTTTATCAAACGTGATGAGACGACTTCCCGCTCGAGCCCCATAAGTCCGCCCAATGCGGCTGCTTCGAGGAAGCGGATGATGATATCCATAGTTGTCATACCCTCATCGTACCAAATCAACGAGCGAAGTGCAATATTTAGACAGGTCTCTTCTCTTTTAAGAACTTGCTAAATACACATTTTTCATTCAAATTAAAAAAATACTTGATTTTATAAAATATTGTGTAATATAGTTTTGTTAAAGGGTTTTACTTTCTATTAGTTCCTTTTATGAATAAAACAATTGTTCATTCTCTCGCTGCCTGTGTCGGTACACTTTTTGTGGCTACATCTTTTGCTTATACGAGCACAGATTGTGCTACAGCCGATTCACTCGCAAATCAAGGCTTTATCACTTCCCGCAACAACTGTCGCGATTACAATCTCGACAAAAATATCACGCGTCAAGAAGTCGCTGCTGTCGCTCTCAAGGTCGCAGAGACATGTGGTACCATCCAAAATATCCCTCCTATTGGTGATTTTTATTGTGAAAATATATTCAACGATGTCTCAAGCAACAGTCCAAACTCATGGGCATGCCGAGCTATAGAAACTCTCGGAAACAATGGTATCGTCTCAACAAATAATGCATCATTTCGACCACTCAAAAATATCACTCGCAACGAAGCTCTCGTCGTCATCCTCGATGCTGCTGGACTCCCTGCTCATGATGAAAAATATGATGACTGGAGATTTACAAATACTGATGCAGTAGCATGGCAGAAACCAATTATCCAGTACGCATTTGATCATAACATCATCTCTTCTATAGCGACATTTGGACCAAACAAAAACGCTTACCGAAAAGAAATATTTAGCTATGCTCAAAGTGCTCTCGATAACTGTTCTGGCGGAAACTACTGGACAGCAAACAACACAAATACCAACGCAAGCCTCTGTGCTATAGGACAGTATTCTTCTGGCGGTTCTTGTTATTCTTGTACAAGCGCTCCTTGGAATGCTTACTACACCTCTCGCGGGAGCTGTGAATGGACATGTAATAGTGGATCATACAAATCAGGTAATACTTGTGTAGCAAATTACAATAATAACAATAATTATTACAACAATTATAACACACAGTGTAGCGCTGGACAATACTGGTCAAATAATACATGTTATTCATGTCTCAGTGCACCGTCAAATGCCTACTATACAACGTCTGGAACATGTGACTGGACGTGTAACAGTGGTTACTACAAAAATGGTAGCATGTGTGTCAGCAACTACAATTACAATTACAACAATAATAATTACGGAGGATGTAACGTCGGTCAATACTCATCAGGAGGCACTTGCTACACCTGTAGTGGGACACCTGTGAATGCGTACTACACAACTGCTGGAACCTGTGATTGGACGTGTAACAGTGGTTACTACAAATCAGGCAACACCTGTGTAGCAAATTACAATAACTACAATACTTATTCTTGTACTGTCGGACAATATTCTTCTGGCAATACTTGCTACAGCTGTAATTCAAAACCGACAAATTCATACTATACAACCCAGGGTACATGTGATTGGTCATGCTACAGTGGTTACTACAATAATGGAGGATTCTGCGTACAAAATACTCCTACCTGTGGCGTCGGGCAGTATCTCTCTGGTAATAGCTGTTTGAGCTGTTATACAAAACCATCTGATGGTTACTACACCACAACTGGAACCTGTGATTGGACATGTAATAGTGGTTACTACAAATCAGGCAATACCTGTGTAGCAAACTACAACAATAACTACAATTACAATAACTATTGTGGTACAGGACAGTATTCTTCTGGTGGTACATGTTATTCTTGTGGAAGTATTCCATACAATGCTTATTACACTTCTACGGGTACATGTGATTGGACATGTAACAGTGGCTACTACAAGAGTGGTAATACGTGTGTCTGGTACTAGTCTGTTTTTCAAAAAGAAACAAAGCCTCAGAACGAGGCTTTTTTCTTGCAAAAAATACGATATCCATATACTGCGCGAGTCGCTCGGAATATGAGCGATCCACGTATCTCATCTACGATGTGTCCTATCCCTCCACTTGAAACGGAGAGACCCTCACAATCGGCTACGGTAAAATACGTTCAAGGATTATTTTTTTCTTTTTCTCTTATGTCTCTCATAAAAGACATGCTGCACCACGCAGTACATATCGGTAGCGATACAAAACACTGGTCTCCTGCCATGAAGCCTTATATTCATGGTCAACAGAATGGTATCCACGTTTTCGACCTCACAAAAACTGAGGCTCATCTCGCGGAAACAAAGAAGGCTCTCGAAGAATTCTGCAAATCTGGTAAAGAACTCCTCATCGTCGGTACAAAAGTACAGACTCAGAAGATCGCTTCTGACCTCGCTGAAAAAACAGGTCACTCAAGCGTTACAGCTGTTTGGGTTCCAGGCCTCCTCACAAACTACAACACTATCAAACGTCAGGTTCGTGAATACAACAAAATCATGAAAGACATCGAAACAGGTGAGATCAACCGTCTCTCAAAAAAAGAGAAGGCTATGGTTATGACTCGTCTCAATCGTCTCAAAAAGCGTTACGAAGGTATCAAAGAAATGAAAAAAGCTCCAGATGGAATCTTTGTTATCGATGGTCACTACGAACTCCAGGCTATCAAAGAAGCGAACGTTCTCGGTACAACAGTTTTTGCTATTCTCGGTACAACTGGTCAGCCAAAACTCTGTGATCATTTCATCCCTGCAAACGTCAACAATCTCAAGTCTCTCAATTTCATTATCGATGAGCTCACTCCTTTCATGAAGCGTACAGCTCGTGAAACTGTTGCTGAAAAGATTGCAAAAAAGCCTACTGCTCCAAAAACAGAAGAAGCTGCTGCTGAATAATAGCACAAACAGAACATTTCTCATAATTCGTAATTTTTAATTCGTAATTTCAACTATGACTGCTATCACACTCGAACTCATCAAAGAACTCCGAGACGCTACAGGTGTCTCTATCACGGAATGTAAAAAGGCTCTCGAAGAAACAGAAGGCAATATCGATGCTGCTATCGATGCCCTCCGTGCAAAAGGCATCGCAAAAGCTGGTAAACGTGCTGACAATGCAACACACGAAGGTCGTATCCAGATCAAGCATGATGGAAATAAGGTCTACGTTGCCTCTCTCACATGTGAGACTGACTTCGTCGCTCGTACTGATAACTTTGCAAATTTCAGTGCAGAGCTCATGGAGGTTCTCATCAAGGCTGGCAATGTAGAAGAAGCAAAAGCTGCCTTCACTCCTCGCATGTCAGACATCATCCAGCAAACAGGTGAAAACGTCGTTTTCGGTCCTATGGATGTCATCGAGGCTCCAGTCGTTGGATCATACGTCCACTCAAATAGCAAAGTCGCTGCGGTTGTCGCTGCCAATGCTGGTACTGATGAAGAAAAAGTACGTCAGGTCGCTATGCACGTCACTGCGACAAATCCTGGCGCGCTTCGCGTATCAGACTTCCCTGCTGAAACTATCGCTCATGAGCGTGGAGTGCAGATGGATATGATGAAACAGGATCCAAAAAATGCTGGTAAACCAGAAAATATCCTCTCAAACATCATCGAAGGAAAAATGAAGAAATTTGTGGAAGAAGGAACTCTCCTCACTCAACCCTTTGTCGTCAATCCTGACCAAACTATTGAACAATACCTCGGTGGTGACGTCCTCATCTCATTCAAGAGATACTCAATCTAGTTCTCAAACAATTAAAAAAGGCTCCAATCGGAGCCTTTTTTATTGGTATAAAAGATTATTCAAGATCTGAGAAATCTAAATCAAAGAAAAACATAAATACGATACTCACCACTGCGACGATGACGATAGAAATAATCTCCACATAAGTCATAGAATGCTGGAGAAAAAGAATATCGAGGATATTCCAGAGTGCCCACCAATAAGCAATGATAACAGACGCTGCTATAATATGATGATACGCCGGACGAGGCTTTCGGAAAAATGCAGGTATGAATCGGAACATGTCTCCATAGTAGCACAACCTCCGGAGAAAGGCAACCCAAAAGAAGAAGACTTGTTTTTTTTATGAGTCTTTCTACAATGCCAGCGAAGATAAAAAAGAATTCCGTCACATTTTTCATTCGTAATTCTTCATTCTTCATTGATATAGAGGGTGGTAGTACAACGGTTAGTATAGGGATCTCCAAAGTCCTTGATCTCAGTTCGATTCTGAGCCGCCCTGCCAGAAAAATACAAAAAATCTCCTATAAGGGAGATTTTTCTATATAGGGCGTAGTGTAGAGCGGAGGCAATTCTGTACCCACAAAGCGTACTGCAGAACCTTCTTTCACTTCAGCATCTAAAATAGCTTGAATATGGCTCTCAGCATAAGGAGGTCATATGAGATATGCAATAGTTTTAGCACTGCGCGGATACTTCCTAATAAGAGAAAGTACACTATATGAAATTGGATCTTCTGACAATAACTTAGCGACAGCATCACGTCATTCTTCTTTTAAAACAGTGATAGCGCCTTCTGGACCGTTGGTTAGATGATTAAATGGGCCTTCAAAACCTCTAAAATCACCCTTCTGGGAGTCCACAATTAAAATTAATTTATTATCTACAGGGGTATCTAAATTGTTTAGCATAGTTTATGTATTGTAAAAAATAATCCTATTTGTCAAATTATTATCCCTAGAGAAGAAATCACAGACATAAAAAAAGAGTACAGAATGTCCACAACAAATCCCTTGATTTCCACTCGGATTACGAGAGAATTCTTCCATGAAAAATCCAAACCTCGAAAACCTCCTCCAAGTACAGCGCGGTCACCTCGATAAGCTCAGCGCTATTGTCAAAGAAGCCATCGAAGAAGAAGAACTCATCGTGAATAAAGTCGCCAATCCAGATAAAGAACCAATTTCACCAGCCCAGCGCATCGCTGATTGGATTACTTGGTTTAGTGGTAGCATGCCTTTTTTAGCCCTCAATGGCCTCTTTTTCGTAGCATGGATATTTTTTAATACCGTTGACCTCGGCATAGGTTTTCTCGATCCATACCCCTACGGTTTCCTCACGATGGTTGTCTCTCTTGAGGCTATTTTTCTCTCAATTTTTGTCCTCATAAGCCAAAACCGTCAGGCCGAGAAAGACCGCCAGCAAAATGAAAACGATTATCTTATCAATCTCAAAGCTGAAGTCGAAGTACGAAGTCTCCATCAAAAAATGGACCTCCTTCTCCAGGAACAAATCGAAACACTCTATGACACTCAGGCACAGCAACTCAAGATGCTCGGAGAAATTAAAAATAAACTGAAAGGCGCTCCAAAGAAAAAAACAAAGAAAACTACGAAAAAATAAACATTTATTTTTCTCTTTTGATTAAAATCAGAAACGAGAGTCCGAGAGCAAATGCTGTCTGAGCGTCGTGAATATAGAAAATAAGTAGCCAAGCTGGAGAGCGAGTTTATTTGCTCTCGGCAGTTTTGCGTACTTTTGCTGTCAAAAGTACAAACTGATTCAGAAATGAAAATAGATCCTGAAACAATTTCAGGATGACGAAAACAATGTACATTGAATATTTTATATTTTTCC
>CAZLKD010000007.1:0-16470 GCA_964560015.1 uncultured Candidatus Peribacteria bacterium | reverse complement strand
CATACGCTCTCTCAGCTGGTCGTGAAGTTCGTGTCTTCGTCGATGCTCGTAAAACATCTGACCTTGAGGCAGAGAAGCTCGCTCGTGATATCGTCGTTGGTATCCAGGATAATCTCCAGTATCCAGGTGAAGTGAAGGTGATGGTCAGCCGGGAGAATCGCTATATCGAATACGCGAGATAGTTTTGTTTAGAAAATTCGTGTATAGGTTTCGCGCGGAAGTATGTCTGCTCCTATTGATTTTGCTAGGATGGGTGCAGTTGCCGGATTCCCATGGATGAGAGAGACTACTTTTCAAATCTGGCTAAAAAAAAAAAGATCCCCATGATCTCAGTGTCCTGAAAATACTTCTGGACAGCTTATATTGTCTTTATCTATTTCAGCCTCATAAGCTCCAATACGTATTATTTTCTTTTGTTCTGATAAGGGGTCTAAGACGAAATGCATGATTTCTGCACCCAGTTCACCCGGTTGATACCCTGTAAATATCATACAAATATTTTTCCCTGTTTCTGCTCTGTGCTGGAGGAGTCAGTGTGCGCTAGATGATTCGATAAGTGTGCCACCAGATGCTAATATGAGACAATCTTCATCTCAGCCCATTGCTTCATATGCCTGTCTTCATCCTTCAGGACCACTCAATGTGATAATATGTGATAATACTTCTGTTAATTTAGGGTAATATTCTTGGTATATTGGTTGAGTACCCTCACCAAGACGATTTCGAGAATAAATAGGGCACTTAATCCTTCCAGAAATTATCTCATCTTGCAGGGCATCGAGTACTACAAACAATCGATCAAGGGCAAAAACTGGCATCAGTATAGGTCATCTGTGTGCACGAATAAATTCTACAATTTTCTCTACCCCCATTGCTATGTCAGTATGTTTCCGACCTGCATAAGTAGATTCCATAATGACTCTATCAACGGTTTTCTGTGGTAATATTGGCATTCCATGCAATGTTGGTTTATTCCAACTGCCTACATCTCCAGAAAAAAGCAATTTTTTTACTCTTCCGCCTGTCATTTTAAAAACAAGCTCAACACTGACCGCACCAAGCATATGCCCAGTGTGGTGAAGTGTACCAACGGCATGAGGAATTCAGGGGAGATCAAATTCATTCTCAAGCGCTGTTCACCTGGCATCACCAATACAAATATCTATGTCTTCTTCAGTAATATCTGGGAGTAAAGATTTCCTTTTATGTGCGATAGAAGCGTCCAAAATTTTTCTTGCCTCTTGAATTTTTAAATCCCTCTCTCTTCTTTTTTGCCGTGGTAATTCTTCTTCAAATATTTTATCCAATGTTTCAAATACTTCTCCTTCCAAAAAGAGCTGAGCTAACTCATCTTTCATGTTTTTGAAGTGAGATGATTCGTTGGTAGAAAGTACGCCTGAATTTTCTGGTTTCTGGAGTTTTTTTATATCTCTCAGAATCCTATGAATTTGCCCGATTGCTTGCTTTCCAATTCTTAGTGGCACGATCATCTCCCCATCAATTTCTATTATTCAGCCCCAATCTTCAAACGATTGTTTTAGTTCGTCTATTCTTCTAGTGTTATCTCTCTTTTTTTCCGCTCTTCTATCTCCATCTGGCCTATGATCTGTGCCTCTGGGCTGAGTTTTAGTAGGTTTACGAAGATATTCTCTTTTAAATTGAGTCCATTTAGATTCAAAACGAGATGTAGATTGATCAAATGCACCCAGTGAATCTGCACTTACGTGATGTATTGCCTTCAATACGTGAGGCAAGAGTTTTCGAGATGCTTCTGACATAATAATTGGAACTCCGGCTAGCATATGTGCTTCTTTCAACGCCTTATGCATTTTTACAAGTCTACCTGTGTGGTCGAGGTGCTCATGAGAGAGAATTATGCATCCAGGCATGATCTCACCGAGTATTTCTGGGAAAAGACTATTTCTATGTTGTGATGATTTTTTTTGCCAAAAACCTGCTTCTAATTGTATAATTTTTTTGGTCTTATCTTCGTAAGTTGCTATAACCAAATGGCAACTTCCTGTTAAATCCTTCTCGCAAAGTCCTCCTACGGAGTACAATTCTACAGATTCAATTTTGTTCATGGTATAATATATATTTATAAATGTTTTAATTGCAACATTATATTTTTCCTGAGTTTGCATCTTCATTCTATTTCATATACTAACAAATATGTACCCAGAACTCTATACTTTTAGCTTTGGCGACAGCTCTATTCCTGTCATGACTTTTGGCGTGTGTTTGACCGTAGCATTTGTGCTTTTTTATTGGATGCTCTGGAGATTGGGGCGCAAATATCAGGTGAGTACAGCATTTTTCACCGTGAACCTTCTCTCGTTTTTTTTGGTGACATTTTTTGTCTCTCGATTGGCTCATGTGCTCCTCTTTCTCGGACTCCCTACAAAATCAGCATTTTCAACAGAATTTCCGATTCTGAGCTTCTTTCTCATGTCGGATTTTTATTTTAGTCTCAGTGGTGCTATCATCGGCTTTCTCGGAGTTCTCCTCTTTTTCTTCCGAGGTAAGGAACCATCTGACCGAGATGACATCCTCGATATAGTTGTTATTTCAGGTCTTTTTGCTGCTATTGTCGGATATCTCGGAGCATTTTTTGGAGGTCAGACATACGGTATTCGGAGTGAGGGAATTTTTTCTGTCGATTACATCAACAATCCTATTCTGGCTGAGTTCCCACGATTTCCGCTCGCGATCGTCTATGTCATGTGCAGTATTTTCATATTTTCTCTCACCTATATCGTCAAAAAAATCCGTCCAGAACGTGGTATGGCTGCTGGTCTTGGCACTCTTCTCTGGGGTATCATGTGGTTCATAGGGGAGTGGTGGAATGACGCTTCTGCAGACAATATATCCTATCTTTTTGGGTTTATCACTGATTGGAAGATATTTAATTTCAATCAGATCATCGCATTTTGCATGATGTGTTGGGGTTCATGGAAGCTCGCGCATATGATACCGAGCCCACTCTCAGATTGGATCCTCGAAGTCGGTGAAGCTGTCCAAAAGTTTGGTACAAAAATCGGAGATATCCTCCATTTTCATTTCAAAAAAGCAAAGAAACGTTGGTGGAATTAGTCAGTGAATCCGCGTCATTCCAGCCAGGAGAGATGCCTGAATGGCATCACGAGTAAGCTTGCGAGCGCGAGGTGGAATCTTTCAGTCATACCGTTGAAGAGCGGGACCCATGTCAGATACAAATTCATCCTGGTACTTTTGGCGGCAAAAGTACCCAAAACCATTTGAGAGACAAAAACTCGCTATAGACCAAGTTCAAGAGAAGGCTGTTTTCATCCCGCTCAGACAGTTTGTCCCTTAAAAATCCATTTCTGTTTTTATTAGTACTTACTCTCGGACCCTCTTTTCTGATTTTATGATAGTGTGCCTGAGAAGGATATATTTCACATAGAAAATACCTCTTTGACAATGCTCTTGAGGCATAAAATACCTCTTTTTGGTTGAGCAGGGCAAAAAAATCTGGTACTTTTATTCATATGAAAACAACCACAGTCTCTCACGCAGCTCCTCATCAAACACGATTTCAACCCACAAAAGTGGCTGATAAGAAGCCATTTTTCTCAAAAGAAGTTCGTCCAGGAACACTTATCGTCGTCGAAGGACAGGATGGAAGCGGAAAATCAACACAGGTAAAAATCCTCCAGAAACTTCTCGAATCGAACTGATTCTTTGTTCACTTCACAGAATGGAATAGCAATCCTCGTATCAAGCCTCTGACAAAAAAACTCAAAAAGGAAGACCTCGCTCTTCCTGCTCCAGTCTTTGATATGGTCCATGCGGCTGACCTCATGGAGCGCTATGTTACAGAAATTGCGGGCATGCTCCGAGCGGGTATGGTCGTCCTCTGTGATCGATATATCTATACAGCTCTTGCTCGTGGATACGCTCGTGGTCTCGAAATCGGTGATCTTCGTCACTTCTATGATGAGTATTTCCCGATTCCAGATATGACGTTTTATTTCCGTCTTCCTGTCGAAGCGGGCATGAAGCGTGCTGCTGGCCGATCAGAACTCAAGCATTATGAAGCTGGTATGGATATGCAGTTTTCAGAAAACATTCTCCATAATTTCCACGCTTTCCAAACTCGTGTCGTCGATGCGTATGATCGCCTCGCTGAATCAGAACATATGTATGTCCTCAATGCTCTCAAGCCTGTCTATGAAACGACTCCAGAGATGCGAAAAATGGTAGGGGAATACTTCCAACGTAAATATGGAATGGACCTCATATCGGGCCTATAGCCCGATAGTGCATAGTCATAGTAACAGTGAATACAAATGATTTATTAATAATTCAACAACAAAATATGAAACATAAAAATAACTTCCACCCTATGTACTATGCACTTAATCTATGCACTTTTTGAGAAGTTATAATTTAATACCAAACTATGAAACCTAATTTTTCTTCTCTCCGTGATTTCCCAGGTAGACTCATCATCCTCGAGTGACCTGATGGCAGTGGTAAGTCAACTCAAGCAAAAAAGCTCAAGAAAAAAATCGAGCAAGACGGTAATACCGCTGTCGTTGTTTCTTGGAAAGATGCTCCGCATTTTCGTGAATACTTCACTGGTCATGAACTCAAAAAGGGTGTCGAAGTAGCCAGCCCAGAAGCACACCTTCTCCTACAAGTAGGGGATATGCTCTACCAAATCGAGCGAAAAGTTATCCCACATCTCATCAAAGGACACACAGTTATCATGGACCGTGCCCTGCCTACTATTGTCATCCGTGGCCTCACACTCGGTCACACACTTCAGCAATTGGAGAATGGTCTTCTCTGGTTCGCGAACAGTATCTACCGTGAACTCTTCGAACGTGCGACAACGATTTTCCTCTCCGTGAATGCAAAGAAAACTCTTGAGAATATTTCAAAACGTGCAGAGACAGAAGAGGAAGGGGAGGGGACTCTTCTCTCACTCCATATGGTACAGAATCTCCGATATCTCCCTGATGGTGAAAAACTCACGAAAAAAGCGAAACGTCGTCTCGTCGAAAAACTTCAAGAAACATACGTGACTTCATATCATCACTATTTCGCTCATCATCCAGCTGTCACGATTGATGCAAACCAGGATAAGAAAATTGTTTTTCAGCAGATTATCTCCACCCTCTTCCCAGTAAAATTTTCAAACTTTGTTCGTGGATCATTTCGCAAGTCTTCGTCTCTGAAGAAGCGAGAAAGAGTCAATGCGTAGTCGTCATCCTCGGGCGAGTGAGTGCAAGCGGAGCGTCACGAACGAAGACCCGGGGATCCAGGACAGATACTACACATAGCGTTCGTACATTTTATTGTGACAGTAATGATTTTATATTTTACCTGGATTCCGGCTCCCATTTTTTCCTGCCAAAGGCAATGAAAACACATTATGTTTTGTGCTACTCAAAATGCCATTCAGGCATTTTTCCTGTCCGGAATGACGGAAGGAATTGGGGAGAGTTTTTTATTTTGTTTGCATTAACTCGTGCCATTTCTTTCTCACTGCTTGCGCCAGCCGAGGACTGTCTATGCCTTGTGATGGAGAGGCATTGATTCTTCCCGGTCCAAAGGGGTAGGTGTCAGGTGGTGTCGTATCATAAAACTCGTGGATATATCATGCATCCAAGAGTTCGCGTATCAGTGGCCAAAATGATTTTTCATCTGCTTTATCTACGATGCCAGCGAGAGTTTCATCATTTTTTTCCCATACTTATTTTTTAGTAATAGCGTTTTAAACACTCTCTACTGTAAGTCTTTCTAAATATTATACAGATCATTCGTACCATACAAAAATACATCTTTTCCACGGCTAAAATCTTCAAGCTCACATAATCTATCGCCCACATACAATTTATCTGTAATTTCTACTACATGACAATCGTATCACATAAGCTGAGTTTTGATATTTTGATATGGATATTGAAGGAGAGATGGTGGCTGTAATCTGCCAGTCAAATGACATATATATTTATTATCTCAAAGGCAGATAGTACTCATTGTTCACGTCCATGGCATCCCAGATTGGACACAGAGAACCCCAAATTTTCTCCCAGGAAACTCGTGAGACCAAATAGAGAGAAGAATATCAAATACTTGTTGTGTATTTTTTGGGATTTCTCTTGGGCGACAGAGCGAATGTTCATCGAGAACTCTCAAGTGTTTCCGTAATTCAGCTATTTTTGTTTGCATGGGAGTGCGTATTATTTGAGTCGATTTATGGACACAAAGATCTATTTCTTCTCTCAAAGGAATATTTTTCATAGAATTTACGTGTTACTTTTCACAAATTCCTGAAAACTTCTTGGACCTCCAGGAGTACCAATGTCTATCCGTTCATTTTCTGATATTACCCAAGTGCGGATGAGTCAGTCAGGATCTTTTGCTTGAATTCGTTGAGCTAATATTTCTTTTACCACTTTTTCTGCAGTATTTTTTTCATTCGGTTTGGGCTTTCATAATGATGTAAGTTCGGTTTCTTGCACCGGATTTAATTCATTAAGAAATGATCCTAGAAGTTCTGCTGAGATATCAGGCCGCATGAGTACACGAAGTTCACCAATAGCTGCTCTTCTTTGAGATAGGGGGAGTAACTTAGCCCATTTTTGTAAGTCAGGAGTATCTTTTATAAAATCCCATACTTTTACATGAAATCGGGCTTGTTCTAGTGCAATTTCTGTATCATGCTCGACCCAAGGTATCTCTTCGCGTACCATACGAAAAATCTTTGCAATGGACTCTGCAACACAGCGGCTTAACGTTCATGATTTGGTACAATCTATCATGATTGCTCATTGCATTTTTTCCCCCGATAGAGTATCAATGGGTACAATATTTGGCGTGTCTTTTTCGCGAAGAGTTCTTCCGTGTAGGAGGCTATTTGTGGAGCTTGTAGTGATGATAGGTTTCTCTTTTTCTTCTGGAGAAAGTTGCTCTAGGATATCTAGAGTTACTATTTCTGATACAGCCAGCAGAATTATATCGACCTCTCTTTCCATGCCGAATACTTTTTTACTGAGTTTCTCCGGTATCCCTGTATTTTTATCAAAGATACTTATATCTGCGCCAGCGTTTTGTAATCAGTTTGCAAATGCGGCTCACATTTTTCCTTGTCCGCCAATGATAGCGACTGATTTTCCTTGGAAGGAAAAGTTTGTTCTTATTTTCATAAAATTTATATGTTATTTAGATTCTTTAGCAATACTTTCCCTGAGAACTTGGATACTATCAAAGCATATTTTGTTCGAAAACATGCCCTGCAAATCAGTACAGCCCAACACTACGGGGAGACTCGCATAGTTCTGAACGATATGAAATATTTTTTTTTCATGTTCTTTTTTTCTTTCAGGAAAGCTTAAGATTTCAATAATTGCTGTATCAATTACTTTCTGTTCACCTTCATTGGGTATAATGAACTCAATATGAGCATTTTCTCAAAATTGCTGGTATAATCTCTTCTGTATAAGCTGTGAGGTTCAAAGAAGTAATACTTTTTCTATATTTTTTTCTTTCAAATGTTTTATCATTTCTTCTACTATATGAAGTATTGGCACAGAGCTTATGCTCTGTAATTTTTCATGGAATTCGTGTACCGTGTTGCAGGGTATACAGATGAAATCGACTCAAGCATCATTGAGACTTTTAACGCCAAGGCTCAAAACATCTCAGTAATATTCACGGCATCAAAGTCCCTGTATGTATTTCTTTTCTTTTTCTATCTCTAGAGGCGCATTCCATATGACTATCTCTGGTCTCTGAATATTTCCTAGAGCCTTGATAAGTGCCAAGTAGAATTCAGCCGTAGTCTGAGGTCATAGACCTCATAAAATTCATATTTTTTTCATAGATAATTAGGATTAGGAAAATAAATGTTGTAAGAGCCGCTCTACTTTTTCTTGCATATCTCTCTTTGCTGTTTCAGTTAATTCTGACTTATTGTCAGGCAAAAATTCATCCCCTATAGGAGTTTGATTTAAGAGGTTTCCATAAACTGCATCAATATGCCGCGCATAAAGTGTGGCAATGTTTACTTGGGATATCTTTTCTATTTCTTGCTCGATCCCCGAGCGATGAGTTGGTATACATACCCCAGGAAGCTCTCTATGTATGAGATAAGGTGCTCTTCTTTTGCCATCAAAATTCATACCAGATCGGCAATACTGAAATTCTGTTTCGGTATTTTCTTTTATTATCTCATCGAAGTGGACTTCTCAGCCTCGGTGGTTTCAGCCTTTTTTATCGATTGCCCATCCTATCTTTAGCCCATCTGGCACAAGACTTATGGCATCCACGACTTCATCTTGGAAGTATGCAATATCTTCTCTTGGTATTTTTCCATTGATTTTCACGTTCTCGGATTTTATTTTTGAATTTTTGTGTACTTCTGATTGGTAAATCAATTGCCATTTATTTGAAAGACCAAGTTGATGTAGCAGCATTTGTAATTGATCTCTTCGTTTTTCAAATTTGTGTGGAGAAACATTTTTGTCTGTAAGGAGCAAAAAACGGTTTCTTAACTCGGAAAATTTATCTGCTATTTCATTTGCTCGTAACAAATATCAAATGGTATCGAGAGGCAGTTCATCTGCATGAAATCAGTCTCGACCACACCCTATCCCTACCATAATATTCCCCATATAATTAGTTTTTAAAAATAAAAAAACCTCCCATTTCGGGAGGCGTAAGAGACTTCGATTGACCTATTTTATGGACAATACGAAACATCCTTTCTCCCGAGGAAAAAGTAATAATAGAGATATGATTTTGGACGAAATGTTGACATAGGATATTAGTTGCTCGTTCTGTGCCATCGAGGCACAAATTGTATTCATTCCCGATCTGTTACTTTGCTTTCATCTAAGTTTCTGTAAACAAAATGAACATCATGCATCGTACCACCAGTCTTTACATGGCTTTCAAGTTGAGAAAATCATCGGAGACTTGAAGGTCCACCACCGATACCCTGATTCAATCTATTAAGTATTTCTACAAAAGACCCATCTCTATCAGGTAGAGTAATATTGACGAGAGAAGTTTTATTTTCTGTCATTGGTACTTGTGGTATCAGCGCATCAAGTTTTGATGTGGTTGCAATCACAACGAAGAGCGTTTCATTGTTGGGAGGATTAATAGTGTCATCAATTATTATGAGACCTCGCTTGATGGCTGCCTCTCTCGCGCATATGACTGCATCATTTTCTCATAAGGTGTCGATGCAGCCTGATGTGGCATTGTTCTGTTGCAATTGAGACGCTGCATATCTACTTTTCAATGCGCCCACACATTGCTTCAATGCTTGTTCATGTGAGTAAATTATTTCTGGAATTTTTCATCCTGTTTTTGCGGCAAGCACATGGCTGATAGGGAGCAGGTGATCTCCGACAATTGTGACAGCATTTCCTTGCTGTATGATTGCTGCAACGGCTTTGCCAACGACCATGCCATGGAGGTTATGAACTGGTATGATTCATAGCGCTCCATTGGGATCCTGTGCTACTTTTTCGGCTATGAGTATGTTCCCATCTTTGCCAGATTCCTCTCATTCTCTAAAAGTATATATTCTACCATCTTTTGATATGGACATAGTATCTGCTACTTTTTCTCCGTAGCTTCCTGGTGCAAGTATGTATGTTTTCATAAAAATTATAATAAAAATATTGGACGACTTCTGTAGTAACCATATACGCCTTAAACATATAGAGCGTGTTATACCAACCCCTGAGAGAGGCATAGATATATGTTGCACCTCGGCAAATCGATGCTGAGATGTAACCACAGATGTGACAATATTTTTTATTCATAATTTTCTATTTCTATTTTTTTTGTGACAGTGCTAAAAATTGTAAGCTCCACCTCGCTTCACCATCGTACATGTTAGTTCATGTCTCACATAATTCGCAGAGCCGTCTAAGATGTTTTTCATAGGCTCCACCAATATTCCCTGGAGGATTTGATGATATTTTACTCATTAATTGTATGTCTTCAGGCAACTCTTCGAGTTTTCTTGTCCCAAGTAGCTCATGAATCGCTCGCTGAATACGTGGACGGATGGACATCTCTCATGGTATGTGTTCTAGCTTTGCCAAAATATTGGCGAGTTCTGTGTGAGCAGGTGTATCGAGAGCAATCATATGCGAGTAGTATAAAAAAATAAAAACCCTCCGCTGAGCGAAGGGTTGAAAAAGTGTGTTTGATACGACAAATTATCCTTCGCAGTTTGAAAGGTCAAAGAAATAAAAGAAAAAATTTGTACGTGTCATAGATCCTTATTATTGCTATTTTTCTGGAAAGGCAAATTTCTCTTGGTACTTTTTCTGCAAAAAGTACCCAAAAGCATTCAGGGACACAAACTCGCCCTCCTGTTTTTCAGGAGACATCTGTATTCATGACGCTCAGACAGAGTGACACCTAACAACCATTTACTGTTTCTTGGCTTGTAAAAAAAATTTCTGGAGAAAATTGAAAAATACATACACTAGAAAAATAGAAAAAGATCAGTTGTTTTTCTTTTTCTGTTCTCTTCCTCCCCCATGACCTCTCTTCTCATCATCCTCTGACTCATCCTCTTCGAAGTTGTCAGTTCGATCGACAACGCTGTCATCAACGCACAAGTGCTCGGCACTGTTTCTCCTCGTGCAAAAAAATGGTTTCTCCTGTGGTGAATGATTTTCGCAGTATTTATGGTGCGAGGACTTCTGCCATGGATTATTATCTGGGCGACGAATCCGACCCTCGGTCCTTGGGAAGCATTTATGGCATCGTTTAGTGGGGATCCACGTGTGCATGCTTCTATAGAATCTTCTGCACCGATACTCCTCATGGGTGGTGGAGTCTTTCTCATATTTCTCTTTTTTCACTGGCTCTTCATGGAAGCAAAATCGTATTCTTTTGCTTTTGAAAAATGGTTTCACAAACACGACATCTGGTTTTTTGCGGTTGTTTCTATTCTGCTCGCGGGGATTGTCTGGGAGGCAAATATCCTCAATCCTATGATAGCCTTTTCAGCCGTGGTTGGTTCATCGGCGTTTTTTATCGCCCATGGATTCAAGGAAAATGCAGAAAAAAAAGAACATGAACTCACCTCTGGCGGAGCCATGACAGACATGAGTAAGATCCTGTATCTCGAGATCATCGATATGACTTTTTCCATTGATGGAGTTCTCGGTGCGTTTGCCTTCACACTCTCTGTTCCACTCATCCTCATCGGAAATGGTATCGGTGCTTTCGTTGTCCGAGAGCTCACGCTCCACAATATCGAACGCGTCAAAAAATATATCTACCTCAAAAACGGTGCCATGTACTCTATCGGTATCCTCGGTACAGTCATGATGTTACATAGTTTCGGCTTTCATATTCCTGAGTGGTTGAGTCCTGTTTCGACTATCATCGTTATCGGTTATTTCTTCTGGCGTTCTGTGCGAACAATACGGGAATAGTTTTATACAGAAATCATTCTCATTTTGTCAATACTATTCCCCCGGGAATCCTATTAAATATGCGAAATATTCGCTACACTAGAGGGAATTAATATTTCTCTTATGAATACAGGTATATTTCGGGTTCTTTGTCTTGCGAGGTGTGCTGCCGCTTTGAGTACATCCCTTTTGTGTACTTCTTTATTTGCGCAATCTCTTCCTGCTGGCTCAGCTATGAGTGTATCACGTGTCGATCAGAGCATGGCTCCTATGAGCGGAACCCAGGTACAGATATTTTGAGTAGAGAGAGATACGTCAGGTGTTATGAGCATACGTCGTATTTATTCTCCTCTTTATTCGACCAATCCTACACTGTTTACTACAGATTTGCAAACCATTAATAACGAATTAGCTTCCACAGGAAAATCGTATTCTTCTGGATTTAGTTTATCGGTCACAGATTTGCCATATTATAATGAATATCTCGGTAGTTGTGTTGGAGAAAATTGTACACCGACATTTTCTCCTTATAGAATGACATTGACTGCACGAGGTTTCTGTAATGGTACAGTCTGTACTGAGGCGGAAAATCTCACCCCATGAAATCATTATTTTATCAAATATGTCCCAAGTCCTGATGTATGTCCAGCAGGCAAACATCCTTTCCCTGACATAACCAGCACTCCTTGTGTCTTGAAGAGTACGAGAAAAAATTCAGACTGAACTGGATGAACTGACCTCAAACTCGAAAGCACCCCGAATATCGTGTGATCATGCTCGCTCAAAACCACGTATCTGCAAAATTGGACGACGCCGTATCCTATCACAGCAGTTTCTGGCGGTCAACTCTCTGTCTCATTGCCAGGTCAGTCAATATCGGCGTACACGACTGCCATGATCACTGACGGTGATAACATGTTGCCAAACATCCTGAATTGTCCGACAGACTATGTAGCGATGTGTTCGATATCTGATGCCGGTAACAATCTCTGTGGTTGTTATTTTCCTCATGTACCAGGAGAAACATGGGCAACTATCAAGCCAAGTAATTTTACATGTGTAGAGAATTCAATCAATAGTTGTCCTACTGGCACCACAAAAACTATTGTTGCATCCAGCCCTCTCTGTATCGTCCGAGCGAATGTAAAAGCACCTCAAGATACTGACTTTACACTCACAGGTTATGACCATCTGTCTGGTAACTGTACTCTGGCAGCTGGCGTACCACAGGCACCCCAAACTCCATCAAGCCAGATCACAGTAACAGCTGGTCAACAGCGTACATCTTGGCTCCAAGGAAGTCCATGGGCAAACCAACTTGATCCTCTCCTCACTTGCCCAGCAGGTGCTGTGAAAAAATCATGTGCATTTACCTCTGGCTCTGGTCCCCTCGGAGAAATACTTTGTGCGTGTTATCCTGCTGGAGTAACTCCTCCGGCTACTGTCGTAGAGCCAACGTACATATGTGTGGCAAATAGTTGTGGCGAAGGACAATATTGGTGTGGCGCAGAAAATGCTTGTAAGGCTGCCGGTTCAGCCTGTAGCACTGTGACATGTAATAATAATAATACTTGTGATGCGGGTGAATCCTGTAACTGTGCTGACTGTACCAATGGTGGAGCAGATGATGTGGATAGATGTGGACTCACTTCGACTGGCGCTCAAATGGTGTGTACAAATGATAAAGATATTGTCACTACCACGACTACTAGTGTTAATGGCCCTACTACTTATTTCTGAGGTATGTATGGATGACCGAATTATGTTAATGCTCTTACGGGCGCGCTATCATGTCCTACTGGCTATACATCAACACAGATATCGGGAACAGGAAGTTTGGATTATGCTCTTTATGTTTGTACCAGACAAGCATCTAGTACGGCTACTCCAGCACCGACGCTGTATGCCGAATTCGGTGGGATGTGGTGAGCTGGTGGGGCACTCTCTTCTTGAAGTAATCCGGCTGAGAGAGGCGTCAATGCGTATACAGGTTCTGGGTCTTGCCCGAGTGGCTTCACACAATACACTGTTTTGGGGACACCAAATCTTGATTATTACATGTATTACTGTATGAAACCACTTGGTGCAACAAAACCTACGAGAGACTTTGGAGGAATGTGGGGTATGGGGTCTAATATACCAGGCTATAACTATATCAATCCTGTCACAGGCGCGGCATCTTGTCCTGCTGGTTATACTGCAAGAATTGGTTGGGGAACTGATAATCTCGACTGGCTTTTTCACTGGTGTTACAAGCCTGATGCAACAGCAACTACAACGACTACCACCTCTACAGGGATTCTTGATTCTGCTGCCGCTCAATCAAATTTTGATACGGTCAATACCAAACTTGCGCCATATCTCAATGCTCCAGGAAATGTAAATATAGCTGCTGGTGAATTTGGCACTGCTGCGACAGAACTCCAGATGACTCAAGATACGAGACTAGATTCCGCAACATCATTTACAAAAGATGAAGCATGGGCACGCGTAAAAACGCTCCTCTCTATACCTAATTCTGCATCGGTCCTCTGGTCTCAGACATCAACACAGTATGGAAATCTAGGCAGTGTCCGCTTCGTTTATTCGTACGTTATCCAAGATGCCCCTAATCCTCGACAGATTCTTTTTGCAACAGAGTTTCTCCCAAGTTATGGATGGAGAAAAGTCTATTTGATAGGGAAAAATTTTCCACTTCCTGCCCTCGTAGCTGCTGGCCCTGTCCAGGTTGGTGCCTGTTGTCCTGCTGGTTCTCAGTGGAGCTCAGTGCAAAATAAATGTGCGACTCCACTTCCTCCAGTAGTTTGAGGGTGTGCCGAAGGCCAGTATTTCTGTTCCGCAGAAAATAAATGTAAGGCTGCCGGAGTCACCTGTAATACTCCTACTTGTAATAATAATAATGTCTGTGATGCCAATGAGTCATGTGATTGTGCTGACTGTAATAATGTAGTTGACCACTGTGGCCTCGATACTATTGGTCAACAGATGATCTGTACAAAAGATACGGCTCCAACGTGCTATACTGATAAATTCCCATACTGTCTCCCAGCGTGTCTCGATGGTGCTACCTATGATACAACGACAGGGCAGTGCGTCAGTCAGGTTTCTTCTACACCTTTCCCTCTCTCATGTACCAACCGTTCTGTTGCAGGTACGACGACTGCCATTGCAACATGTCAGACCAATGAAGTGCTCGCAGGAGGATGATGTACCAACACTTCGGGAGGCGCCTATTTTCTTTGAGGTTTTCCTATTCAATCAGGCGAAGCATGGCAGACCTATGCTCCGACCTATGATCCAGGATATTGGCATAGTCTTGAATACCCAGCAACTCCAGGTGGGCCAATTGTAGCAACGGCAAATGGCTATGCGTGTGCGACTGGTTATAGCGCGACCAATGTAACAGCGACTGCTGTCTGTTGTAGTGCTCCAGTAGGTGAGGCAACAATTATTCGCAAGTGATCAGTAATGGCTGGTAGCTCTCTCGCTCAATGTAATGCCGGGGAAGTAAGAGTTGGAGGAGGGTGCCGTTATGTTTCAGGAGGTTCGTATTTCCGTGCAGGATATCCGATCAAGAAAGGCGAAACATATTCTGGCCTCACACCATCAGAAGATGGATTTGTCTGTGTCGGTGATATAGGTACTCAGATAGAAGCGCGTGCAGTCTGTCGACCAGCTCATACAGGTGAAACTATTACTGTGCGAAAAGACAGTGGAAATGGTATCGCCGAATGTAGTAATGGTGAAGTGGTAACTGGTGGTGGATGTGAAAGTATCGGAGGTATGTATTATTATATTGGTACTCCAATACGAACTGGGCAAGCCAATATTTGGGGCGGTCCTATACCAACAAAAGATTGATTCAATTGTGCAACAGGATCGAGCTACGCTTCATCACAGGCATTTGCGATTTGTTCTTCTACCGCTGGGGCTTCTACACCACCCACTTCAAACACCTGTCAAAACTTTACATATCCAATCGAAGGAAATGGTTTTGTAAAAAATGATGCTGCGAGTGTGACAAAGTATTGTACTCAGAAATCATTTACTTCTGGAACTGTTGTTTCAACTGATTCAAATGGTGCCGGTACGAGCACATGGAATGGTACAGCATGGACATTTAGTGGAGCTTCACAGACCTATTCAAAAGAAGTTCAGTGTTGCGGTGGTACTGTTTCTGCGCCAGTCTGTCAGAGCTATCCAAACGCTCAGACACATGGGGGATATCTCCACATGGCTCCTCCAAGTATTACACAATTCTGTAAAGAATCGGGGTTTGATTATGCATCACTTAAGTCTTGGTATATGCAGTCTGGATCTCTTCGACTTTGGAATGGTACAAGCTGGTACGAAGATATAACTGGTGGCGCAGTACAAGATATGCAGTGTTGTAAGAATCCTACGAATAATACAAGTACTTGTTCTGCTCAACAATTCTCTTCCCAATCAGCTTTTGTCACTGCTACTGGCGCAACAGCAGGATCACTGACAGGCATATTAGAAAATAATCGTTATTATAATTATACTTTTAGTGATATAGGTTTATCTCTTGATTTCAATGTTTCTGCATCAGCACATTTTGGAGGCGTATACACTACCACCAGATTGCCATACAAAGTTTGGGCTATGGGATATGAGGATATTGATGTATCCTTTACACCGGCTGTAAATGCATTTGGTTTTGATTTTGTTGAACCAATCAATGACCCAGCAGATTGCCGATGACCTGGTGGTGCCTGTGCAGAATCAACATTTACAATCACTTTGTTTAACGGTACAACCAAAATCAAAGACTATACCTTTACTCCTGAAAATGATATTGCTTCATTTTTTGGCGCCACTTCAGATCAGCCTATCACAAAGGCAACTATTCGTGAAACAATCGGAAATCTAGATGATGAATATTTCGGTAAATTTTATGTGAGTCGTAATTCTTGTGCCTCTGCACCTACCACGATACCTGCATCGACCACCACCCCCACCACCACCCCACAACTCTGAGCCTGCTGCCCTCCCGGATCTGCCTGGAACTCAACAGAAAACCGTT
>CAZLKD010000006.1:7134-17233 GCA_964560015.1 uncultured Candidatus Peribacteria bacterium | reverse complement strand
TACCGAGGATGGCGATGATGTCCTGGAGTTCTTTGTATCTCTGGAGGATTTTCTGAACCTGACGAGCAACTGTATAGTGATCTTCACCGACGACACGAGGCGTGAGGACAGTAGAAGTAGAATCGAGAGGATCTACCGCAGGGTAGATACCGAGTTCGGCAATACTACGATTCAAGACGACAGTCGAGTCGAGATGGGCAAAAGTATTTGCAGGAGCAGGATCAGTGAGATCATCCGCAGGGACGTATACTGCCTGTACTGAAGTAATAGAACCATTTTTTGTTGATGCGATACGTTCTTGGAGGGTACCCATTTCTGTTGCGAGTGTTGGTTGGTAACCTACCGCAGATGGTATACGACCGAGAAGCGCTGAAATCTCTGAACCAGCTTGAGTGAATCGGAAAATATTATCGATAAAGAGGAGGACATCACGTTTTTCTTCATCACGGAAGTGTTCAGCCATAGCAAGACCCGTGAGAGCGACGCGAGCACGGGGACCAGGAGCCTCGTTCATCTGACCGAAGACCATCACTGTTTTGTCGATGACACCTGAGTCTTTCATTTCGTGGTAAAGATCGTTACCTTCACGAGTACGTTCACCGACTCCGGCAACGACAGAGAAACCTCCGTGTTCTGAAGCGATATTGTGGATGAGTTCTTGCATGATGACGGTTTTACCGACACCCGCACCTCCGAAGAGACCTACCTTACCTCATTTCAACATAGGAGCGACGAGGTCGATGACTTTGACACCTGTTTCAAAAATTTCTGCCTGTGTCGTGAGCTCGTCGTATGCTGGAGCGGCTCGATGGATGGGGGATTTGTGTTTGGTAACTGGTGCTGGCTTTTCATCAATTGGTTGACCGAGGACATTGAACATGCGTCCGAGCACTTCTGAACCAACAGGAACAGAAATAGGAGCTTCGAGGGCTTTTACTTCAAATCCTCTCTGGAGTCCGTCGACAGGATTCATAGCAATAGTGCGGACGACGCTGTCTCCGAGTTGTTGTTGTACTTCGAGAATAATCTTTGGCTCTGACTGTACTTCGAGAGCATCGTAAATATTTGGGATATATCCGTCACTAAATTCTACATCGATGACGACACCAATAATGGATTTGATCTTTCCTGTGTGCATAGCTTTGCGTTATAGGAGATAAACAGATAAGAAATGATTTTCTTCTGTATTAAGTATTAGGTACTAAGACTGCAGATGTCAAAATACACTGCCCGGATTATAGCTAAAATAGAGGGAATGCAAGTCATCTTTTACCTCTGCTATGAAGCCCTGTAGGCACTAATCCATCACTCTATATCGCTTCGAGCCTGTTTTTGCCCATCTTCGTGTTGCAGAAGGGTTGCGTAATGAGATAAATCACACTGTACTATACCAAAATCTCTACAAGTTTGTATGAGGAAAAGTAATATGTCATGATGGCAGATGGCGTGGTTGATGGTGATTGACTTCAGAACTTGAAACAGTCGAGGATAGGGGAGTCCGAGGGGGAGGAGGGTATAGAGGATGGCCACAGACCAGCCAGCGAGATCGTAGAGATCGTAGTTTCCTTGCGGGGTAAAAGAGGTAGTTCTGTAGATGCTGGAGAGCGTATTGTGTTCTTTGGTGCGGATTTGTCCTGTGAAATGTGAGAGTGTATCGAGGCTCGTCGTGCTCGGACTTTCTCGGTGAAATATATCTATTTTTCCATATTCACTCGAAAAACAGGTGAGTACCATTCTATGCCCATCGATTCGGATTTTTCTGAGTACGATAGCCTCAATCGGAAACATGATATTATTTAGAAGGAAGGATATGAATCTTGTTGTCTTTGATAGTGATTTTTGCTGAATATATACCGCTCTTTGGACTACCAAAGTAGATTTTTCGTACATCACCATCTTGCTCGACAGCGAGGTCAGTGATTACCACATTTGGAGCGTCAATCTGTCCTATGTAGGTGACATTTCTCACGTCAGTAAATCTCTTTGAACTTGGGACAAAGACCCAGATCCTATTATCTGAGAGGACATATATTTCTTGGTAGAGGTCGCCTGCAAATATTTTTGTTGTATCTAGATTGATGTTTTGAAATGAATTGATGCCGAGATTATTCATCGTAATGGGTCGACGTTCGTATTTTGGTGCGGTGAGGATTTTTTCCATACCGAGCTGATTGGTACCAGAGAGGAGCCAAACACTTCCGTCCACGTCCATATCGACGATAGGTTTTGCTTGGGTGTCGCTGATGACAAAACTTCGTCCAGAATAACTATTTTCAGATTGCTTTCGATACTTATATATCTGATGCATATCGGTTCAGAGGAGGTAGATGTTTGAATTGTAGACGCTCATACCGAGAGCCTTGTCCCATCCACCGACTTGTGCGACGTTGAGACTACCCATGAGTCACTTATCAAAGAGGTATATCTTGTCTTTGTTTGTTCCGATATAGACACGACCTTCTCCATCTGTATCTGAGAAAGTATATTTTTCTCCATTCGGGAGCGTTGTCTCTTTTGGCTGTTCACCAGGTATAAATGGTCAGATAACTGACGACTGTGTCAGCAGTGTTACTTTTTTATCGTAGGCGTAGATAGAAAATGGAAGTGAGTCTGTTGTTTTTGTGAAAGTATAGACACTTGCGTAATCTTCAGGTTTGAGAGAGGTTACTTTGTTGACAGCTCTCTCGAGGACAGCCATATCACTCTCGAGTTGTGCGACATCGACCTTGAGTACATCAGCGGCTTTGATTTTTTGGACGATTTCTCGGACACGATTCATCGCAGGTGCAAAATTATCTGGCTGATCTACCATGCGGGTAGCATCATCGAGACTCACACGCGCTTCTGCTACCATATCTCTGTATTTCTGAGGGACAAAAATAGTGTACTGAGACTTCATCACAGATGTGATGATGAGATAGAGGAGTATGACACTGACGAGAAGTCCACTCACGATAACCCAGTTTTGTGTGTTTTTCCCGAGGTCTGCAAATTGAGATTGTAGCTTACCAACACTCTCATTGCTTATCTTTCTGACATTTTGTATGAGTTCAGCCCCCTTCTTTCGAGTGCTCGACATCTTCTGAGGATTCCATTGTTCTTTTACGGTGATATTTTTCTCTTCTCCTATACACATGATGATGCTATCCTTTGTGTATGATCGTTCTATGCGTTCGGATATGAGCTGGCATCTCTCAGCAATAGGGAGATGAGAGAGAGTTTTGCATTCAGCACCGATGACATGCGTATCGACCTTTGGCGCAAAGATATACAGTGTTTCGTTATCCCTGATATCTCCGTGAGAATCATAGACAAAGTGTCCATCACCGCTGTCCATATCGCTAAATATGTCTTCGATGTTTGTTCATGATACGATGATGCCTGTGAGCTCTTTCCCAAATATGGAGAAGTGAAGATGATTCTCGACAACGAGTCCGAGAAAGAGAGAAACTTCACTTTTTTTGTATTGGAGGTAGAGTTGTTCGAGTTCGTGATTGATGCCCTCGAGAAGCTCTGTGAAAATATGAACTGCATTTTTTGTAGTAGGGTGGAGATCGACGATGTGATCGGTGCATATCCTATGGAGCGCATCGGAGAGGGTGCTATTTTTTGCGTAACAGACGCACACAAAGCTGATTCAGTCGTCTTTTTCTATCGCAAATCAGGTGGTGCAAGGCGCAGAATTTTCGCCTAATTTTTGTATATGAATAGTCAGCATGATAATAGTCTATACATCTTCTATTTTCGTCAATATCAGTTCGAGTAAAAAAATTATACACAAGAGCAAAAATCATGTTAATGCAGAAAGTACTCCGTAGCGAAAGAATATATAAGAGCTGACAAAGTAGAGTGCTATGAGGAGACCATGTCGAAATGAACGAAAAGCGGAAATAGGATAGAGAAAGCCTCGTGACATGATTTTTTTTGTGAGAAGCAGGAGTAGTCCTATGAGCGATCAGCTCGTGAGAGTGATAGATATACCCATCATAATGAGAGAAAAGGTAGGATGGTAGCTCGGGTCAAAACCAAAGTAGAGTATACATCCTGTGAGTATCCCGAGGAGACAGAGGACGATCATCATAGAGACAAAAACTTTTGTATACATGGTTTAGAGATTAAAAAATTGAACTGAATTTTCCCATAATTGTTTTTCGATCACCTCGGATGGTTCGTCACGAAGAGATACTAGAGCCTCGAAAACATATCGAGTAAAAGCGGGTTCGCAGTATTTTGCTGTATTTTTCATCACTTCTGGTATGAGATAGGGGGCATCTGTTTCTATCATAATCCGATTGAGTGGTGCTTGCTTGGCAACTTCTTGAATGGAGAGCGATTTTGGATACGTCAGTATGCCAGTGAAGCTGATTTTTGTCTCTGGTCAGAAAGCAAAAATCGCTTCTGCAAATTTCCAGTCTTCGCTAAAACAATGAATGACAAATTTTTTGAGGCCTGATTTCTCTAGTTCTTCAAGCGTTGTTTCAGGGCAATTTCTCGTATGAATGACGACAGGGAGATCATATTTTTCTGCGAGCTCGGCCTGAGCATGAAACCATGTAACCTGTCGTGCCTTTTGTGCTTGGGCTTCTTCTGGATTTTTTGAGAGATGGTAGTGATCAAAACCTATTTCTCCGAATCATACTACGAAGTTTTCAGTTTTCAGTTTTCAGTTTTGAGTTGTGACATTTCTATTGTCTATAATCATCTTCTCGAGCGTCGCTAATTGCTCTGGGATTTTTTCCACAGGGATATCCTGGGCTTCACAAGGGTGAATTCCAACAGTGGCTCTGACAATATCATATTCGTGAGCGAGGTTGATACACGTCTGTGATGCTTCGACACTTGTGGCTATCTGAATAGTGTGTGAAAAATTGCTCTCACGCAAATGTGAAATAGCCTCGGGGATATGTTGCTGGAGTTCGCCGAGATAGAGATGCGAGTGTGTGTCTATGAACATAGAATTATTGTATGTAATTTGAGTAAAAGTAGAAGTAAAAGTAAAAGAGCGGAACTTTGATTATCTCAGAAAATGGACAGGATCCATGGACGCGAGATAGGCTATACCGAGGGCATCTGCGGCGTCATCTGGTTTGGGAACATTTTCGAGCTTAAAGAGGAGCTGGACTGCGCGGCCTATTTGTTTTTTTTCGGCTTTTCCATTTCAGCAAATGGCTTTTTTGACTTGGAGAGGTGTGTATTCGAGAATGGGGATTCCATGTTTACTGATTGTGACCACGATGACACCACGGCTCTGTGCTACGTCGATACCAGTCTTGAGATTCGTCGAGAAAAAGAGTTTTTCTATGGCTGCATGTGTCACCCCATATTGCACGATGATCGCTTCGAGATCGCTCATGATCTCTACGAGTTTCTGACTTTGTGGGACTTTTGGCGTTGTATGGATAACTCCATAGGTGAGGATGGTACGTTTGTTTTTCTGTAGTTCTATAACAGCAAAACCGACATCAGTCGTACCAGGATCTATTCCGAGGATAATGGGCATGTGGTCATTTTAGTGGAAAAATAAAAATAGCGTAGAGAAAACTTGACGCATGATTTTTATTATTAACATACATATTATTATAAATACTTAGTATGTTTCCTCTTATCTTGACAGGTAGACCCAACCTCGAACTCAATAAACCCGCTACAAAAACTTTTTGCTCCACTTGTCTTTTAGTTGCGACTGTAGTGTGATATGGATGAAGAGTCCTCGTAGAAAATATGGAGATGAAAACAGCTGAGAATAATGCTCCGTTGGAATCAAAAGCCCAAGGCGATCTCTTGCAATTGAGAGAGGAAAGTGGCGCAACAGAAAAAAATCCCGGTATTGTTGTGATGCCTGATGGATCTCGTCTGGTTATAATTGTAATGGAGGATGGTATAGTACGCGGTTTTCATCTTAAAAAGGATGATTGGCTTCATGTTACTGAACCAAAAGACCAAAAAATCCTCAGTACTACTCTCGCGGGAAAAATTGAAGCAGAATAATAATTTAGGCCAAATATTTCAGCATAATTTTTAGAAGACCTTCTTCCTCGTAGTTTCCTGTGACACTTTCTCGTACGAATTGGACGTCCTGAAAAGAGATTTTTCCTGCGTGGCGTTTTTCTCCAAAAGCTTTTGTCTCGATGAGGTCTTTGAATAATTCCCAGAAATCTCCATCATTAAGTGCTGAATAGAGGGGGAGGGGTTCTATGGATTCTCGGAAAAGTGTGACGAGATCGCTCGGCTTGTCGCTCATCATACGCTCACAAATCTGATAGATCTTTCCGAGAGAGAGATGAAAGTCATCATGGATGACTTTGTAGAGTGTTTTTTCGAGGAGATCGTTTTTTCGAGGATGAAGGTGTGTCCGTTTGTGCATATCGCGGAAGTGCTTGGTCCAGTGTTCTTCAAATATGTTTTCAAGAATTTTTTGGTATACATTGGTGACCATGAGGCCATCGAGATCTTTCTTGCGCACGAGATGGTAAAAGTTTATCTCAGATTCAATCAACATATCCCTATTAGTTTCAGAGAGAAGCGGTGCGTACTCAGCAAAATACTTCTCAATCCGTTCTCGTATCTCTATTTCTGACTCATGGAGATCTTTTCTTGTTCTCTGCATAGTTTCTTCTTTGGTTTTTCTCATACGCATCTCGGACACTTCTCGTCCTATCCATTGCTGTGCAATGGAGAGCTTTTCCCTCAATTTCTGGTTTTCGAGGACGAGTTTTTGTATGTTAGAAGCGTCAGGAGTCATACTCTTGACACAATATAACATTGTTTTTTAATTATTTCAAGAATTTGTCAGAAATGAGTACTCCGTCGAGGTGATCGACTTCGTGCTGGACGACTTTTGCACCCAATCAGGTCACGGTTTTTTTCATCTTTTTGCCCTTTAAATCGATCCACTCTACCTCTATCGTACTCGGGCGTACGACATTGCCACGGAGCCCGGGGAGGCTCAGGCATCACTCTTCTTCTACGCTTGTCTCTGTTGATTTCTTTGTAATAGCTGGATTTATCATCAGTACGAGGGGGTAACTCTCGTCATCACGATCTTTTGCGAGTCCTACGACGATCATACGCTTATTCACCCCCACCTGAGGTGCTGCGAGACCGATACCACCATGTTTTGGGTTTTTCACGTATGCAAGCATGGATTCTCCCAGGACACGGTATTTGTGGAGTTCCTGGTCTTTGAGGGGTGTTGATACAGTTCTGAGTATCGTGTTGTCGGCTCATGTTTCGATAGAAAGTCGCATATTTATGCACAGAAGCTAAGAAGTGCCATCAAAAAGGCATTGGTTTTATGGGGTAATTCTCCTGATTTTTCAGCAATATCAACTGCTACTATTCTATCATAGAGATTTTTGATTGATTTTTTGTGAGATGCGAGGCGTTGCCCGGTCTTTTTTTGTCATGGAGTAATAGGTACATCGCCGAGGGAGGGAAATGTCGCAGCTATTAACACTTTTCGAATCATAGTGATCATCATAGCCACAGTGAGTTCGTGATCAGCTGTTTCCATCAGCCTCTTCCAGATATCTATCATGGTATCCGCTTGTCTCTCCCAGAGGGGATCGAGCATGTTAAATGCATTTTCATCGCGATAATCTGGCAAAACTGCATCTAGCTCAGCATTGGTCCATGTGGTTTTCCCAGAAAGTTTGAGTTTTTCTACTTCCGTGTAGATAAAATCAGGTTTTCCCACGATGATGGATTTTCACCACTTTATCTCTTCATAAAAACCCAATTTTTGGCAAAAAGCTCGTGCTTGCGCTCCTGTGATGCTCAGATTTTGTAGGATATATTCCTCCATTTCACGAGGAGTTACTCCAGAAAACTCGTGTATAGTAGCATTGTTTTCTAGCCATTTTTCGAGTTCAGTAATAGATTTTTTGTTTCCGACAAAGAGGACAAAATTGGTTTCTGGTATTTTCTTGAGCGTTTCGATCCAGAGGGTGTCATTTTCGAGAGGTGAGAGGGCAGATTCTCTATTCTCGAGCACTTCGTCCATATTGACGGTTTCGCTGGCTTGTTTTTCGGTGATTTTGTCCTGTTCTTTTTGTGTTCTTATGAGTTGTTCGTGAAATATGACCATGCGAGTTCATCCCATAAATCCCGGGGTCAAACAGTCTGCTAACACTCCATCAAATATGGTGTCGTCACGGATTTCGAGGAGATTCATCTCTCCATGTTTTTCTACGAAACGCTCTCTCCAAGCATGTATCGTTGACTTGAGCTTTGTTGTGTTTTCACCGCGGAAGAGGAGGATATTTTTTGCAGGCATGACTTATGATTTTTTATTCAGGGAAAGGTGTATCCTCCATCGAGCTATACCTGAATGTATATGTTCGAGCCATTTTTTTGAGATAGTTGGTTTTTTTGCGAGATCATAGGTGATGATGTCATCATTTTCGAGGACTGTATATCCGGGGACTTTTTCATGGTTCCTATACATCGCTTCTATGCGTTCGAAATTGAGAGGATCGAGATAGATGGCCGCATCGAGAATGGTTGATTTTATGGGCATATAAAAAAGTGGTCTACTATTTGAGTGCACTGGTATTTTACGTGCCAAGATATGTGCAGTGACGCTTTCCATAAATTCACTTGAGTCTGAAGCGGTGGCTTCGTTTATCAGATCAAAGTCTCGGAATAATATAGGGGAATATATCTCTCCGAGCTCATCAAATGTTTCATATTTGAGGACTTTCTCATAGGTTTTTTCGTCTATGATTCTGATTTTTATACGGTATGTGCCCTCAAATACAGCTTCTGTATGGAGGCCAGTGTAGCCTGAGAGTCGTGGATGGTTGATGAGATCACTGACGCGTCATACCTGGAGAAATCTCTCGTCTTGTCGTGCGCCGATATCGTGGAGCACAGCATAACAATCGCTTGGTTCTTTGACGACAACCTGAATAGCATACCATGATTCGGGGATGTATTCTTTTTTGAGTTCGATGGAAAAAGGTGATACAAAATCAGTGTCGTAATGGATGATATGCCGTGACCAGTTTTGTGACCGGAGATAGGCATGAATTTTTTTTGAATTTTGGACCATTTGTTCGTGTTCGTGTGTCACAAAAGTTTCCATAGTTTTCCACCTCTCAGGTTCGAGCACCTCTGCTGTGAGTCCATGGAGAAAATGGTACATCTCTCGAAGTCATGACCGTTTTGCGAGGGGGATATAGACATGTTGTGTTTCTTCTGCCATGCGAAGTCTCCCAGCTGGCCCCATCGCATCCACGGTGATCATGTTGTGTGATCGATCAAAAATTTTCAGGAAAAGTATTCTGATGTCTTTTTGAGAGGCAATGAGTATTTTTCGAATTGTCTCAAATCGAGCCTGTTCTGTCGAAAATCATGTTGGATTATCTTGAGAAGCTCAGCGTATTTTTGTAGCTCATTCGACTATATTGGCTATTTCTGGGTGAATCTGAGCGATGCTCTCGTATGTTTCATCTGTATCTTCGAGTATATCGTGGAGGAGCGTTGCTGAGAGAAGCATCGGGCATGGACGATAGGGGAGCATCATACAAGCAACTGTGAGCGGATGTGTGATATAGGGGACTCCTGTTTTTCGAACTTGTCCCTTGTGTCATCTTTTTGCCATGGCGTAGGCTTGTCGTATGAGGTCTTTCCCTTCACCAGAGATGTAGTTGCACTCGTCCATGAGTTCCTCAAAAATGCTCTCAGGATCACGAAGATCGTACCCCCTGTATTTTTGTACATAGGCGGTATAATCAGCGAAATAATTGGCATTTTGTGTCATGTGAGTATTCTCTCCTAAGATGCGAAAAAATCAACAGAAAACACCCAGGAAAACACCTTTTTCACTCAAAAAAATCAAATCGAGCGATTTTGTCCTCGGTGTCGATGAAGCGGGGAGGGGGGCATGGGCAGGTCCTGTTGTCGCAGCGTGTGTAGCGTGGATAGGGAGAAATCCTGTGAAAAGTGTCCTCCGTGACTCTAAGAAAATGACAGCAAAGGAGAGAGAAAAGACCTATGAGGAAATTCTTCAGCTTGCTCATGCAGGAAAGCTCGTCTGCTGAATTGGAATTATAGAAAATACCGTGATAGATACTGCGGGGATTCGAGAGGCAAATAG
>CAZLKD010000006.1:0-7034 GCA_964560015.1 uncultured Candidatus Peribacteria bacterium | reverse complement strand
CTCATTGATGGACGAGATAATTATTCTTTTAGCATTTCTGACCTTCCGATCCCTGAATATATCATTCGTGGTGACTCAAAAGTGAAACAAATCATGGCTGCCTCTATCCTCGCAAAAGTTACTCGAGATAGGATTATGATAGAATTCGAAAAAACTTTTCCATGATATGGATTTGAGAAGCACAAAGGGTATGGTACCGAGATACATCAGAAAGCATTGAAAAAACTCGGAGCTTCCGAGATACACAGAAAGAGCTATGAGCCTATAAAATCGTTGTTGTAGACTGTATTAACGTATTATTGGTTGTATTTCTTTACTCTGTTCCATTTGGTGTAAGAATATTTTGGTCGGATATGTATCATTTCAATTACCGTGAGACTGCGTCCAATATCTCACATGTATTCGACTTTCTAATCCCGTAATTGGCTCTAATTGAAATGCTCATCTTTGGAATAATTCTCCTTTTTTATTGAGGAAAAGTTCACAGCTTATTTCGTAAGTGAGCCAATCCTCGATTTCTCTTTTGACAATGATTTTTTGTAATCGTCCAAGTTTAGCTCCTCAATTTGCCGTAACATTTTCTACAGCACAAGGTGTAATTGTCAGTTGTGAAGAGGCGAGCCATTCAGGTACATGAAAAGCTGTCAATTCCATGAGTTCGTTCACTCTTGTTGCAACGTCGTACGATGATGTATCGTAGAGGTCTATGGTTGATTGTGGTATATTTGAAGTTTCAGTATTTTTTTCTTCTTTTTTGTCCAGATAAAACCATAGTACGGCTCCTGGTGTTATGCCCTGCGGGAATGTTTCCCGCATATCAGTTCCGCATTCTGCTATAGCAACAAATTGTTCGACTGATAAATGATTTTTTGCTGCCAAAAAATCGCCTGGTTCTGTTCCGGTACAAACCAATGCTCAGTAATTTAATAAAACTCGAGAGATTAAGATTGATACATCTGGATCTTCTTCGTTTTCAATTATGACAACTGTTCTACCATGTAGATGTTCATTTCCACTTTTCATATAGTAATATTACCTTATTAGTATATTTGTCAATATACCTGAAGAGTATTTCGAGAAAGACCTATACAATAATCTCATGATCATACGAAACCCCGAACAACGTGTTGCCGTCCTCGTCGACGTGCAAAACCTCTACTATTCTGCGAAGAACCTCTATCACTCTCGCGTAAATTTCAAGAACATCCTTCAGCTGATGCTTCAGTGACGTAAACTCACTCGAGCAATTGCGTACGCTGTGGACACTGCGGAAGAGACCAACAAAGTATTTATCGAGGCGATTCATGAAAGTGGATTTGAGATAAAGATCAAACCAATTCAGACGTTTGTGGATGGATCAAAAAAAGCAGATTGGGATGTCGGTATTGCTATGGATGCCGTTCGTCTCGGGAGCAAGGTTGATTCTATTATTATCGTCTCTGGTGATGGAGACTATGTCCCAGTGGTGAATTATCTCCAACAGTCGCAGGGATGTCTCGTCGAGGTGATGGCATTTGGTCGTACGACGAATAAAGAACTCCGAGAGCTCGCCGATGAATTTATCGATATCGAGGATTATCCAGATGAGCTCCTCTTCCAGTCTCGTAAATCTCTCTGACCGCAGAGAAATGAAAAAAGGCCTAGGAAACCACAAGGACAGAAGCCTCAATGACCAAAACCGCAACACCCACAGCACCCACAAAATCCTAAAAAATAGCATGATACAGTACGATGACTTTTGAAAGACTTTTTGAAAGAGTCGTGAAAATATGCATTGGGAAGAGATTACTACTCTTCTGGAGCGTTTTGTAGTCCGATTTTCAGAGAAGCAATGATGGAAGATGGCTGATATAGGATGTGGTAATGGTCGGCTCCTCCGCCATATTATAGAGAGTGATATGAGAGATGTTTTTCTCGAACATGCTCTTGTCTACACTGGCCTCGATTCTTCGCGCGTACTTCTCTCACAGGCTCAGACAGATGTGAAATTGCAGAGATATTTTTCACCATCGTGGATATGCGGCGATATGAGAGAGAGTGAATCATTGCTTGCCGAGCAGAAACCTTTTGACGGTTTTTTTCTCATTGCGAGTTTTCATCATCTCGAGACGTATGCTGAACGTGTGAGTGTTCTCCAGCAATTAAAAAAACTCCTTCAGTCACAGTGAGTTATATATATGACGAATTGGAATCTCACGCACGAGAGCCAAAAGAAATATCGTACTTCTCGTACCGTGGACTATCCAGATGAGAGTGCTGATTTTCTCATAAAAATAGGAGAGCATAAGAGATTTTATCATGCCTTTTCTGAGGCCGAATATGAGCAACTTTCCCTGGATACAGGATTGCACATACAGTATGAATTTGGTGAGAGAAATAGTCTCGTCACTTTTGCCCAATAAAAAATCCCCTCAAAGGGGATTTCTATATTTTTAGAATCATTTTGTTGGACTGGTTTCGGCTTTTGCCTCTACGCCATTGGTTTGTCCGATGACTTCACTCAGTGTAGAACCGCCTCTCCACTTTTTGATGAGCTTACCGCTGTTATCAACCTGGACAAATGTGTGTTGGCCCGTGACTTCGTAGAGTTTTTTGAGGTCTGTCGCCTCATCATAGTTTACTTTGAGGATAGTGAGGTTTTTTGGTATGTCTTTGAGGTGAGCCTCGATATCTTTATTCGCTGCGACACAAGTAGGGCACCAACTTGCATGGAAAAAGAGAACGACACTCCCTTTTGCTTGAGCGACTGCTGTAGAAGTGTAGGGGAGATAGATACCGCCTTCGGCAATAGCTTTTGGTGTATCGGATGGAGTCGTATCTGCCTCAGTTGGTTGAGCGATGTCAGTCGCCGGCACATTCGTTGTTGCAGGAACATCAGTTGTTGCTGTATTTGGCACCATTGTATCATCGGCAGGTACGATCTCTTCTGTTACCGCTGGAGCAGTTTTTGTCCATGGCATGGTACAGCTCGCGAGGAGCAGAGACGTGACGATGAGAAGCGAGAGGGAAGTTTTTTTCATAAATTTTGGAATAGATATTGAGTCAATTCCTATGCTAAGGGAAAAACCTTTTCTGTCCAAGGATTTTACTTTACTTTGAGGAGAGGATTGTATACTTTTTGTGATTATGCTCGCAGAAACCCTCGAAATATTATCACGAAATCCTGCTACACTGACACGAGAAGATATTCCTCTCCTGCGCGAAATGGTAGAGTTTCATCGTCACCAGTATTATGAGCTCGATGCCCCCCTGATCAGTGATGTGGAATTTGATACACTGTATTCACTTCTCGTAGCTACAGAAGAAAAATTTCATGAGATGCACGTTTCAAGCCCCACGCAAAAAGTGCAAAATCTCGTCGATAACCATTTCTCCAAGGCCCCACATCTCCATCAGATGATGTCGCTCGATAATACGTATAATGCGGAGGATTTGAGAGAATTTGAAAAACGTATAGATAGAATTTTTAAATCCGCAAATGATGAATGACGAATTACGAATTACGAATACGTCGTTGAATACAAATTTGATGGTCTCGGTATCGCACTTCGGTATGACAATGGAAATCTCACCCGTGCCCTGACGAGAGGTGATGGACAGATAGGGGAGGATATCACTCTGAATGTCATGGAGATCGCAAATATTCCTCACACTATCCCATACAAAGAAACGATTGAAATCCGAGGTGAAGTAGTGATGCCACGTTCAGCATTTGATGCTCTCAATCAACGTCGTCTTGAGACAGGAGAGAAGCTCTTTGCAAATCCACGGAATGCTGCGAGCGGAAGTCTTCGCCAGCTCGATCCACTGGTCACGCGTTCACGAGACCTTCTCTTCTTTGCCTATTCCTGTCCTGACATAGAAAGAATGAAAAATGAAGAATGAAAAATGAAGAATGAAGGAAGTTTTTATTCGGACATCATTGAGCAACTTGGCGCATGGGGTCTCAGTACTTCGAAGCAGTGGCAAAAGGGGGAGCTTTTTTTCGAAAAGAAAACCGGTGTCGAATCGATCATCGAAATGATTGTCGCGATGGGTAAAAAACCGGTTTGCCCATTTGATATCGATGGTCTCGTCATCAAAGTGAATGATCTCCACCTATGGAATATTCTCGGCATGACGTCACATCATCCGCGCTATGCGATTTCCTATAAATTCCCAGCAGAATACGGTCGTACTCGTGTCATAGAAATAGAGCATTCTGTCGGTCGTACGGGGACTATCACTCCTGTCGCGCATGTCGAGCCGGTGAATATCATGGGTGTCACTGTCCAGCATGCCACACTCCATAACTATGACGAAGTCGCAAAAAAGGATATACGTATCGGTGATCAAGTATTTATCCATAGAGCAGGAGAAGTCATCCCAGAAATTATCGCACCCATCGTCGAGGCTCGTACGGGAAAAGAACAAATTGTCATCCCTCCAGCATACTGTCCTGTCTGTGATGCACCGACTCATAAAGAAGGAGAAAAAATAGCGCTCCTCTGTAGTAATCCTGCTTGTCCTGCTCGAGAGATGCAAGCACTTGAATGGTTCGTGAGTAAACACGGTGTCGACATCGATGGATTCTGACCGAAACAAATAGAGCTCTTCCTCGAACTCGGATGGGTGACGGATATGGCGTCTATTTATGACCTCCGTGATCACAGAGATGAATTCCTCGAAATCGAGTGATACAAAGAAAAATCGGTCGATAACCTGCTCACAGCTATCGAGGATAAACGAACACTTCCCATTGATCGATTTATTGGTGCTCTCTGAATCCCATGAGTGGGGAAGCGTACGGCAAAACTCCTCGCTCCACTTTTTCATAGCACAGATGATATTCTCAATTTTCAACTCAGCATTGAAGCCCTTGAAGCCGTGAAGGATATTGGCCCAGGAACTGCGGGGACAATTCGTGTCTATTTTGAAACTCACAAGCACCTCCTCGAACGCCTCCTCGCTCGTGTCACGGTGACATTTCCAAAGGTCGTTGAAGCTTCGGGGGCACTAGCAGGAAAAACTTTCTGTGTGACAGGAACATTTACTCTCTCACGGGATGACATACATGCGATGGTTGAAGCCAATGGTGGGGAAGTGCGCACCGCTGTTTCAGGGAATCTCGATTACCTCATCGCAGGAGAGTCAGCAGGAAGTAAGCGCGAAAAAGCGCAGACTCTCGGGGTGAAGATTATTTGATTAGATGAATTTCAAAAAATCCTTCCGTCATAGAAATCTTCAAAAAAGACCCTTGTATGTTTTTAGGTATAAATATACTTAGCTGTTAGTTATGAAAGAACTCCAAGGCCTGCTCCATGATACCAATATCTGCCTCAATAAGCATGGTGTTGATCTTCAAACAGCTCTGATTCAGACTGGTATGATATACTGTCTCCCCAATACAGCACTGGGCATGAATCAAGCCACTGGCCGAATAGAGAAGCTTACTGATGATTATCAAGGGAAACAAGAAGGTATTGGAATTGTAGTACCAGAGATGAAAAATTTTTCTAGTATGCTCACGGCTGTGCAGGCAGCAGCATCCAAAGTTATGGAGATCCAAGCCAAACACACGAGGACAATGCACGATATGACCTGGCTTTGTTTTAACCATATCAAACATAAATTTCCTTGAGAAGATACAACCTTTCGAGGCTGATTGTTTCGAATACAGATAACAGCGAAAACTGCGACCTTTCAAATTCTTTTTCTTGTCTGACATGGTCTCTATGCTCCTTCTCATGAAATAAAGCTCTCAGAAATAGTGGAGGGGGATGCTTTTGAAGAGGAACCATTTTCACAGATGCCACTCAATATGCTCATACCAGCATCAGATCGTTCGTGAACATACGTTCCTGCGACCTATCAAGGATGGAAGGCAATGCTGGATGATATTCCTCTTAATTCGAAGAAAAAAACAACTCAGATGTATCGTTCGTACACTGCCGATGTGCTCAAAGATTTTCAAGGTATGGTGGAGGAACTCATGGCGGCGTAATTCTCACAACCAGCGACGCATGCATGGGAGAAATCAGTGAAGTTTTTAGAGGAGAATCTGAAGTAAGCTATTGTGACTTTTGTTTTGATTTTTTATCTAGAATTTTTTTCATGCTTTCTGTAAAATTCTCATGGTCTCTCTTTTTTTTCATGATTTCATTTGCTAAATATGTAATTGAAATTCTGATTGCATCAGCAGACTCAAGGCAGTCTTCATCTGAATTATAATGAATTCATTCACTAAGTGCATCATAAATAACTTGGAGTGGATTTATTTTGTTAGGTTGCAAAGAACTAGGTAGTAGGTCTTTTACCAGTTCTATTTTTTCTTGTGCAACTCTTGTTGTTTTAACTTTTTCTAAAGTCTCATTGTAGTGAATGAGTTCATCTTTTCAGGAAATGTGCTCAGCAATAGATTCCAGAAGTTCATCTATAATATCTTCTACTATTCTTCTATAATAGGCGTGTGCCGCAATTCCATATCATTGAGATTCGCAGATGAGACCATTCTTGTAATATTTTGCATTTTTTCCGAGTAAATTTTCTAAGTCTTTGTCTATTGCAATAGACCAAGGAGGTATTTGTCCAACCTTTTCTAAATATATAGATCGTATATTATCATCTATAATTTCGTAACCAAAGTTAACTAAAAATACATAAAAACCTTGTTGACAAGAAGAGCATAAATAACGAATTTCTTGTACGTGTCCATGTATTGGTTCGTTTTGACCAGTTCCATCCCAATAAAAATCATGAGACATGTTGAACGTTTGCTCAGACTCACATATCTTACAGTGCATATGGATAGCCGGTTTATTTATTTTGATTCTTGTTAGCCAAGTATGCGCATACCTCTTATCATATTTATGAACATTCTTTAGTTTTTTATAAAGCGGATATGTTTCAAGAAATTCTTTATTCGGCATAAAATTATGTTATTTTAAAAGTACTGTCTTATCCAAAAACCTTCGGTCTCTGCGTATTGATTTTCTCTTGCATCGCTTGTTCGAAGACATGACCAACCATGAGGACTTTTTCTTCTCCGAGTTTTG
>CAZLKD010000005.1:0-19341 GCA_964560015.1 uncultured Candidatus Peribacteria bacterium | reverse complement strand
CACCCAAAAACGCAGTACATTTTTGATATGATTGGTCTCTCAAAGGTGGTGGATACCCCGATGACTTAGGCGTTTGTTGATAGGGGTATTTGATCCAGTGCATTTCTGAGGGCTTGTCGTAATATGGACTCTATTGCCTCTGCATCTTGTTGAGATATTCCAGGAAGTTTGAGTTCTTCAAAATCTCGATGAAATTCAGAAAAGGCATTAATAATTTCATCACTCTGCGCTTTTATTACAATATAAAAATCAAAAATATTTATAATATGCACTCCCCACGATAGTCGAAGGCTCATAAGAGCTCGTGCAGTATTTTGACAATTTTTTAGTTCGGTCAAGGCGTATTGGTAGATGCTTTTGTCTGCACTGCCTTCTTTTACTACTGGAAGGGGCCCTCAGCAATACCGTTGCAAAAGAGTCATCATTCAACTATCCACTATACCACGTGTAGGCATTGTATAGCCTCATGTTTCGTTTAGAATTTGGATAGCTCTTCATCCAAAGACTATTCCGTGCCGCGTTGTCTCTGTCTCTCTGTCCAACGTAAATTCAAAACAATTTAAGTGTTCATCTGCGTCCATATAATTGAATTAATAATATTTATCCAATATTTTAGAGAAATACTGCATAATGCAAATATGCACGAGAGAGTTACTTCACCATGAGATATCTTTTCCTTTCCGTTTCGTCCATTTTTTCAATCGCATAGCGGAGCATAGTGCGAGGCATTTTATTGGCATATTGGTCGAGAAAACCGCGTAATTCGTCCACGGAACAACGTTTACCGACTTCGCGGAGCATCCAACCCACGGCTTTATGGATGAGGTCGTGCTTGTGCGAGAGCATTCTCTCGGCGATATATATCGTCAGTTTTCCGTTGCCTTGCTTGATCTGGTGAAATGATGCGAGCACGATGATACGATTGATCCAGAGATTGGAGCTTGCTATGCAGTGCGTGATAAAATCGACTCGTTCTTCATGTGTCAGACAGTGCTGGATGTAGGGCCCGATGATATGTTCACTCGACGTATCGATGAGATCCCAGTTATTGATACCAGAGACATGCTGCATATAAAATCTCGCTAATTCTTTCATTGGATAGACTTTCTTCTCGGCAAAATAGACAAGTATGAGAACTCCAGCTAATCGTACTTCGTGGTGCTTATCTGCGAGGAGCATGTCGACATCATCCAGCGTCATCGTTGGGGCATATTTTTTCACGAGTCCACGTGTTTGCGGTACGGTAAGACCGAGAAACACATCACCTTCCCCATATTCTCCTTTACCAGTTTTGAAAAATCCCTGATAGATGTGTATCTTTTCAGGGTTTTTGAGAGAGTGAATTTCAGAGATGAGATTTTTTACAGAGGTCATATTAAGTGAAGGCGTATCGTCATCCCGACGAAAGTCGGGATCCAGGTGAATTATTTTCGCGGAGCGATGCTATTTTTTGAGGATATATATTTTACCTGGATTCCGTTTTTGCAACGGAATGACAAAGTAGTTAAATAATATCATCGTACAAGTCCTTCCATTCTGGATTATTCTTTTCAATGAGATCTTTTTTCCAATTTCTCTGCCATTCTTTCATTTGTCTTTCTCTCATAATCGCATTTTCCATTGTGTCGTGTATTTCAAAATAGACGAGAATTTTTGTATTATATTCCTTTGAAAATCATTCAAAGTACTCATTCTTATGTTGCCAGACTCTTTTTACTAAATCACTTGTACTTCCTATGTAGAGAGTTCCATTTCTCTCACTCGTCATGATGTAGACACAGGGCTGAAAATTCCTGTATTGGTTCATGAAGGAATTTTAAATGACCTGGATACCGTGTCAAGCACGGTATGACGGAATCAATTACAAAGGCTTAAAAATGCTCCATTTGTAGCCAAATGGATCACGAATAGTTCCAGAACGCATACCCCATGTTTGATCAGCGACAGGGGAGACCTCTTCTGCACCAGCTTCGAGAGCTTTTGTAAATACTTCGTCAGGATTTGACACTTCAATGCTGATAGACATATGAGCTCCACCAAGTGTTCGGGGGCTATTGACCCCAGGAATACAGAGTTCTTCACAGCAGAATATCATCGTCTCACCAAATCGGAGATTCGCATGGTAGAGCTTACCACTTGCTTCATCGTCGTGTTGCATTTCGACGACAGCGCCAAATACATTTTTATACCACTCAATCGCTTTGTGCGCTTCGGGTAGATTGATGCAGAAGGTGAGGGTTTGCATAAATAATTATGAATTATGAATTAAGAATTAGGAGTTTTTTGATCAGGTTTTTCGGATAGTTCAGATGATTTTAAGTACTTCATCGAGATCGGATAAGATTGAGGATGAATCTTTTTCTGAGAAAAATCATGATTCTTGTAACAGGCGAATCCAGTAGTGTGTTTCACGAGCTTCTTTGTAGGCGATAGAAAGTTTGGCCAGAAAATCGGCTTTCGAATGAGCTCAAATTGCTTCTTCCACGTTGGCTCCGATAGAAGTTCCAGATCTCAAGAGTTGTTTTGATAGTACAAATTCTTTCTTCTGTTCAACGAGAAAAGTATAGGCTTTTATTATCCTGAGAGCAAATTGAAATGATTTATCTTGGATGATATTGTATTTCATACCTCATCATTCTTAATTCATAATTCTTAATTCATAATTTGAGTTATCCTTTATACTGCTTCAATTCCTCCCGCGCTTTCTCGATTTGTCGGAGGGTGACTTCTTTTTTCTCTTGAGTGAGGCGGATGACATTTTCTGGAGCCTTGTTTACAAAGGTTGGGTCCATGAGTTTGACTTCGAGGAGGCGGACGTAGTCTTCTTTTTCTGTGATAAGTTTTTCGAGGCGTTCGATATCATCATCGTGATTGCACATGCTGGTATCGACGAAGACTTCGATTTCGCCTGCCATGCCATAGGTGTATTTTTCTCGAGAGATCTTATCTTTTGTGAGTGTAAATTCTACTTCACTTGCCTTGCCGAGGCCTGCGATGAGAGCAATATTGCGCTCGAGGGTTGCCCTATCACGAGGATTTGCATAGATGACGACACCGACAGCTTCGCTTGGTTTGATTTTTCGATCACCACGGATGGTACGAATAGTTTTGATGACCTCAAAGATAGACTTTATCATTGTCTCGCTTTCCTCATCAAGATCGTATGGACATCCTGGCCATTCTGAATCGATAAGTGTTGTTTTTGGGACGATGGTTCCAGTCAGAGCTTCTGTTACAAAAGGAATGTAGGGGTGCCACAGTTTCAAAAGAGTGAGGAGCGTATACATCATGACCTCTTTGCCATATTTTGATTCGTCTTTTGACAGCTTGAAACATTCAATCGCGTAGTCGGCGAATTCATCTCGTGTAAATGAGACGAGTTTTTCACCCATCATAGAAAAATCATAATTTTCCATGCTCTTTGTCGCATCATCGACCGTTCGCTTGAGTCTCGTCAAAATCCATCGCTCGTAATCAGTGAGTTTGCTCCAGTTTTTTGTGAGCGTCTTTCCCAACTTTTCTACGTCTACATCTACTTCTATCTTCTCTCAGCCGACATTCATCCAGACGAATCGGGCGACATTCCAGAGTTTATTGAGGAAAGTCTGATTGTTTTTCACGACATCGAGACTAAATCTCGTTGGGTTGCCCGGGCTATTTCCGACGACGAGTGAGAGGCGGAGAGCATCGGCAGAATATTGTTTGATAACCTCTATCGGATCGATACCGTTGCCGAGAGATTTCGAGAATTTTCTGCCTTGATCATCGGTGACGAGACCGTGGAGATAGATAGTTTTAAATGGTGTCTCACCTGTGAGTTCGTAGCCAAAGAGGAGCATTCGCACAACCCAAGGCAGGAGAATATCATGCCCAGTTTCGAGCACTTGTGCTGGGTAAAATTTCTCGAAGAGTTTTCCTGGTTTTTCAAAATTCCAATCGAGCACTGAGAAAGGCCACAACGCAGAAGAGAACCAGGTATCCAGGACATCTTCGTCGCGGACGACATTGTCTTTTCCGTGTTTTTTTATGAGAGCACTTGGATCAGCGGTGACACCGAGGAGATTTCCTTCTTTATCATAATAAGCCGGTATCTGATGTCCCCACCAGAGCTGGCGACTGATGCACCAATCATGGAGAGTATTCATCATGGTTTCAAAAATTGCACCATATCGCTCAGGGACAATCTCAAATTCTTTTTTTGCCCAACCTGCCATGACTTTTTCCTTGAGTTTCTTGTTATCGACGAACCATTGCGTTGAGACAATCGTCTGAACACGGACACCTCCACGCTCAGAATAGCCGACTTGCGCAGTGTGTGGAGTGACTTTCATCAGATTACCACGGCCACGAAGCATATCAATAATCATCTCACGAGCCTGGAGCTCAGTTTTCCCTGCGAAATCTCCCGTATGTTCCATCATAATACCGTTGTTATCGAGAACACGGTAGTCGAGCGTGAGATTGTGTCGTTTTGCGGTTTCAAAATCAGCAGGATCATGTGCTGGAGTAATCTTCACTGCACCAGTACCAAAATCCATATCCACCATCTCATCAGCGATGATGGGGATTTTTCGATTTGCGATGGGAAGAATAGCTGTTTTACCGATGAGTTTTTTGTAGCGTTTATCCTTTGGGTGTACAGCAATAGCCATATCGGCAAGCAGTGTCTCTGGGCGAGTCGTTGCGACCACGAGTTCTTTGTCAGCACCAGAAACAAAATACGCTATTTCATAGAGAAAGCCCGGTTCTTCTTTGTAGATGACTTCTGCTTTTGAAATAACAGTTTTATCCTTTGGACAGTAGTTGACCATATACTCTCCTCGATAGATGATACCATCCTTGTAGAGCTTTACAAATGTATCAGTGACGAGTTTATTATTTGCGTCATCAAGTGTAAATCTCTCATGATCCCATGAGACGCTTGCTCCCATCATACGCATCTGACCAGTGATAGTTCCATGACAGGCCTCTTTCCATTCCCAGACTTTTTCGAGAAATTTCTCACGACCGAGTATTTCTTTTTTGATATTTTCTTTTGCGAGATTTTTCACCACGACATTTTGTGTCGAGATGCCAGCATGATCGGTTCCAGGAACCCAGAGCGTCTCATCACCCTTCATACGATGGTAGCGAACCATGACATCCTGTATCGCGAGCATGAGAGCATGCCCTGTATGGAGGACTCCTGTCACGTTTGGAGGCGGAAGGGGGATGTAAAATGTCTTACCAGTGCGAGATTTTTTTGGTGCGTAGAGGCCTTTTTCTTCCCACATTTTTGCAAGAGAAGATTCAAACGCAGACGGTTCGTAGGTCTTTGGGAATTCCATAGAAATAGTTGTAAGAGTAGATGTAGAAATAGAAAGGACTAGGACTTGTTTTTAATCATCGTGTGAATTATTTTTATAATCTCTTCACAGAGATCAATAATTCATTGGATGTCATTTGTATATCAGAAACTTTCAGAGAGTAGAAGTTGCGTGATAAGTTCAGCAGTTGATCACTTAGCAATATGTAGAAAATGGATATATTCAGGATTAGTTCAACGGGAACTTCATTCCGCTATATTGCTGGCAATAGATACAGAAGCACGACGCATCTGATCAATCAATCCATAACGTTCATCTGGAGGAAAAGCCTTTGTGATTTGGTATATTTTTTCAGCCAAAGCAAATGCCTTTTGCCAAACAATTAAATTGCGAAAATATGATTGCATAAACAATGAAATCTATTCTACGTCTACTTCTGCTTCTACGTCTATTTTACGGTCTGTCCAGGAAATGCAAAAAAATCCGCTCGAAAAAGCGGATTTTTGTGGTGATAAGAGAACTTCTTTTGTTTATTTTTTTATACAGTATCAAAAGATTTCTCTGGTTTTTTCTCATCGATGTATACAAAGTGTTCATTTATACCATCAGTAAGTCTAAAAAGAGTATATCAAGCAACTTTCTCACTGCTCGAAATAGTATGCATTCCTGCTATTTCTATTATTTTTGGACAAGTATATTCTTTCCTTAAGGCTTCTGTCGGTAATCATTTTCATTTATTTTCAAAGGCTTCAATGATTCAGTTGGGATCTATATTTCCATCGGGAGTCAATTGTGTTTCTGGTAGAATACGTAAACGTGGCTTAAAATGAAATACTACTTTATCTGAATGACATGCTACGATGTATGATCATCTATCATCTATTCTGTCAGCTACTATAAGAGGTTTTACTGAACCTTTTTTATCAATGTGCAGGATACTATTAATAATTTTTCTATTTTCTAGGTTATTTGTTTCGTCATTTTCGGGCGCGGGTAATGTACGATTTATATCATGTCCTTTCCAAATACTATCAAATTCATGTTCTGCACCAGAAACTGCAGATGCGTAAGTGTATCCAGCATCTAGGAGTTTGAGACGTGCAGGATGATGTAAAATATGTCTGCGGATGCTTTCTTCTTGTAAATATGCCACTATCTCGTCTTTACCGTGAGCCAAGAGACATTCACAGATAAGCTCCAGGGCAGCATCATTACCGAGTTTCCAGAAATGAGGATCCATATCATGCACTTTATGCCCTGCTCAGTGATTTCCTATGAGTTTCGTGGCTATGGTGATCAGTCGGATATGAAGAGTGCGAACATCTATCTCTGCGAGAGCCATATGGGCTGTAGCCATGATGGATGAACCACGGTCAGCTTTATCGAGAGGTGATGCTTTGGCTATTCTGATGGCGCGTTTGGCCATTCTTTCAGCTAAAGCGTAGGCGTGATTTGGGAGGTCATTGTGAGCATTTTCAAGCATTTCACCAACTGTTTGTACGGATCGTAACATTGATATTTTATAAAAACTATGAATCGTTATTATGAATATTTTTTCGATAAATCAAGTTTACTTTAAGTCCATTTAAAAATCCGCTTCTAGAAGCGGATTTTTAGAGACTGTAAAAAGAGAAATTATTTAATTTCGCCGAAGACAGGAGATCGATCGCCTGAACAGGTACCGATTTCGTAGAGATTTGGATCTCCAGCCCAGCCACCACCGAGATCATCTTTGGTGTATTTGTTGATATTTCCTGAACTCTCAAAGTATGTGGCGAGGATATACCCAGTACCACCATCACAGACAGCGTATTGGAACTGGCATCGAACAGCTTTTGAGTCCTTATCGAGACAGGCTGTACCGGTGATTTTGTCCGTGATGATCTTTCCAGCTGATTCTGTCATTTTGGTTTTGAGCGCAGAGACATCGGCAGGGACGACACCAGTTGATTGTATAGAATCGAGGATGACGACATTGATAGCTTGCAAGTCTGTGATACGAGTTGTATCACGTGCTGATTTGATGAATCGACCATACTGTGAGATGCCGGCTGTGGCGAGGATGGCGATGATAGCCATGACGACCATGAGCTCGACGAGAGTGAAACCTTTCTGACTTTTCATAAGACGACTGATTAAAATCAATATGACGCTATTCTATGCAATTTTATTTTTTTTGGAAGAAAAGAAAAGACTTTTTTTATCATTGTGGCTGTATATAATCTCCAGATGCACCTCATCACCAACCCATCAGATATCTATTACTTGACCTGAATACGACCGCATGATCCAGGAGAAATCCTCATCATCTACAGCGTTTCTGACTCTCAACACCGGAATCTGATCTTCTGTGATGCACGCACGAGTGGTTGTTTTGATGCAGAGAAATATGAAATAATTGCAGATCGAAAAATGTGGGGAGAAAAAATGAAAACATATGCAGAACTCTCTACTGATCCAGATTTTCTCACTCAAACTCTGCGTGAAAAAATCGAATGATATGGAGTGAAACTTCTCATGAAAAAAAGCCCTATCACAGAGTCACGTATCATAAAAACTTCTGCAGAAAGAGAGTTACTTCAAATATCTCAGAAGATGAATCGACAGGTGTATGATATGATTGTTCCGTTTCTTATCCCGTGAGTGACAGAGGAGTCCATTGCGCGAAAGATTCAAATCCTTCAATTAGAACTCTGAGCGAGTGGTTCGAGCTTTCCGCCGATTGTGGCTTTTGGCGAAAATACCGCTATACCGCACCACAGTCCGACCCAGAGAGTGCTTCAATCAGACGATGTCGTCCTCCTCGATATGGGACTTATGTGGCAGTGATACTGTTCGGATATGACGCGTTGTACACAAATACAAAGTATAAAATACAAAGTACAAAAGGATGGATTTTTTGATGAAATATACGATTTACTTCAACACGTCACGAATACTCTTATTTCTTGGGCAAAGCCAGGCATGAAGGTTGCCGATTTGGACACAAAAGCTCGGGAGATGCTCGGAGAGTATGAGAAATATTTCACTCACTCACTCGGACATGGTGTGGGTATCGATATCCATGAGGCTCCGCATATTTCAAAGAGATCAGATGAAATTCTGGAACCATGAATGATTATCACCATCGAGCCGTGAATCTATATCCCAGGAAAGTATGGTGCGAGATATGAGGAGATGGTAGTTGTTGACAAGGATAAATTATTGGTATTATAAACTCTATAATATTTTTTTATGTCAATAGCTACCCCTGAGTGTTTAAAAATTTCAGATTGAGGAATGTGAAATGACTATATCTACTGAGAGCCACAAGGTGTTCTAGGGTCTCAAGAGACACATTTGTCTGAACGTGATGGAATACTTATGCGAGAATTAACGAACTCAATGTTTGATTTTTGAACAAGAATATCTGATTGTGTTGGTGGTGTTTCAACTGGCAACACAGCTCTTCCTCCTTTTCAATATCCTCCTTGGTTGGGGTAAGGCTAGGCTTGTTTTTCCATTCTTTTTCTGGATTGCTGGCATTTTCATGAGGCACGAGATTGGAGTGGTCATAATTCTATATGGGCTTTAAGATACTTTCCGTCAGAGGAGCCCAATTATTATAGCAACTTGCAAAATAAAAATGTTAGTCATAATACGATTTCATGAGTCAACCTTTTTCAACTATTTGAGGAAATGAAGTTCCTGTTGGTTATAACGTACCACCTACACGACTTAGTAAAGAAGTTGTTATTTGTGGTAGAAATGTTGACCCTTTTCAAAGTGGAACTGAATCTGGCTTTACTGTTCGTCCAATAGAAGAAGCAGGTATTTGGTTCAAGATTTGAAATCATAGATTCCAATATAATACTTCGACACTGAAACCGATGGATTCGATGTTCGGGAGAATGCTCTCAGTATCAACGGAGATATGACCTCAAGCCTTAATAGTTGAGCATCTGATATCAGCAATTGTTTTCTTGGGGCTCAACAATATAGAAATTGATTTGGATAAGAGTTGTTTTGGGCCATTATTATCAGGAAATATAATTGATAGATTTGGTCTTGGGCGTGATACATATTCCGTACCTGTTTGCGGCCCAGGTATATATTGATTTGTCTCGGCGATGCGTCCGTATTGTGAAAGAACAGGAGTGATTCCGACCATAGTTCATGTTAGGAAGAATACGGAATTTTTAATGAGAGAAGATATACAGGGTAAATATCGTTGATTGGGAAGAAAAATGGTTATTGAAGCTCATGAATGACCAGACTTGAGTATCGTTATTGAAAGTGCAGACCAGACTGATATTAAAAACTGTCCAAAGTGACTGCCGTATACTGTTACCTCAGGTGATATGTTAACCGACGAACAGTTGAAAGCTCGGCCAATTATGCGTATAGCGAGCGGTTTTAGTGAGTTGGTAATCTTTTTGCTCAATCTCTCTGGTTCTTATGCTCTTTCGCATGCAAATTATTTTAAAGCTCGGCCCAAAATGACAACTACTGAAGTTGTCGCCCGTATGTATGAAGTATTCCAGACATGACAAAACGAGCATTTTGCCCATACGGCTATTGCTGATTTTCCATCAGAACTTTGGGCGGTGCTTCAATGAAGTCATCTCCATGGGAATATCAGAATTAGTAATGGCACGCATGCATTTCGTTATAATGCGGTGAAAAATCTTCTTGTAACAGAAAATATATGAGAATAGCTTCTCTGTGAGAATTACCAGAAAGACCAGAGCCTATTTTTGATAATACTGCTGATCCTGGGAGGGATTTTTCTCAAGTATGGAGTCTGAATTGACCTCGGATTTTCCATGAAGAAACCACATTTTTGAAGAGACCCCTGAAGCTCTCATTCTTACCTCCGATAACAGCAGATACGCGGAGGCTTTTGGTGAATGAAAAAATAGCAAAGGTGTCAATAAATAATATTGTACTTGGCCTCAATAATATAGGCATGAAGGTGGAGGGCATACGGGTACAAATTTTAGAACATGTTTTTGGTGTACTCTATGGAATGGGTATTGACACAGATATCCTTCTTGAGTCTGCAACTCCCTTTGGTTGTATCTCGCTTCCCACGAAAGCTAATTGCGTACAGGATTATGTTGATCAGTTTTCTTCGGAAGTTTTAGAACTAGTGAAACAACCATGAAAGACATTTACTGTTATGGAACCTACAAGAATTGATTTTGGAGGCAAAAGGTGATCATATATTATTCTTTTACCCGATAAAGGTGCTAATGAATTAATATTTGATCTCATGGTAGCATATCCTGGTCAGAGTATTGGTACGCAAAGGATTTGCTGTAAAATAACCGAAGAAATGATGAGGTGATATATCGCTTGAGCCAGAACGCCGAGTTACGGAACGAGGCGAATGTGGATGCACCTACTGGATCGGTTTCCTGTACTACAAAATGTCGTTAACATTGATTCCAAGAGGACATTTTCGTTTGATAAAAATACTATTTCTGATCCAAGGGGACAATATATGCGAAATGGTCAAAATATGGAGTTATGAATGCACGAAATACTCGATAAATTAGGAGCCTATGGTATACCATTATCTTCTTTTCCTGGTCGATTTGTTGGTACGATTATGGTTTTTGCTTCGAGCCATGGCCAGGATTTGGCAGTCAAGCGAGCAATGGAGATGGGGCGTATTCCTCTAAAAAGGGTATAATCAATTACTGCTGACTAATTACGTCTGATAACTGCATGATCGGGCTCATAATCGCATAGGCGATAAAACCGACGATGACAGCCATGGTGACGATGATCACGGGTTCAATGATTTTATTGATAGCACTGACGGCTCCGTCGACTTCTTCGTCATAAAAGTCTGCAACTTTGATGATAATTTGGTCGATTTTTGCTGTTTCTTCACCGACTTTGATCATCTGTGTAACCATATCAGGGAAGAGAGGATCGCCCTCGAGAGATTTTCACATGGTGATACCACGAGTGACATCATCACGGAGGAGGAGAATACGCTGACGATACACTTCATTCCCGACAGCACCAGAGATGATACGGAGTGCTTCAACAATAGAGACTCCACTTCCCATGAGACTCGAGAGGAGTCGTGCAAAACGAGAAACGACGATTTTTTCGAGAAGAGTGCCAACGCCGGGTATACTGAGCAGTATCTTGTCTGTGACATAGCGACCATGTTCTGACTTTCTCCATGTACCCCAAGCACTGATAACGACAAAAGGGAGTGCAATAAAGAGATACCAGAAGTTTTGTACAAAATCACTGGCGGTGACGAGCGCTTGTGTCGCAGGAGGAAGTCCGCCAAAATCAGAGAAAATACCGATAAGTTTTGGGACGACTTGCCACATGAGTACAAACACAACTCCGATCATCACGAGTATGATGAGAGCGGGATAGATGAGGGCACCGATGAGTTTTTTTGAGAGAGAAGCGAGTTTCTCGATTTGTATGGCGAGTTGGAGCAGGGCGACATTGAGTTGACCAGTTTTTTCTCCAGATTCGACCATGGCTACTTCTGAGTCAGAAAAGCTTTTTGGAAAGAGCTTGAGTGTTGAGGAGAGATTGTGTCCTGAGTGAATTTCCTTGATCATCACATCTTGGATTTTTTTCATGACGGGATTTTTTTGTTCATCACGGAGGACATTGAGTGCTTGCAGGACGGTGAGACCAGCATTCACCATGGTAGCCAGAAGACGATAAAAAGTGACCTTATCCTTGAGTTTTACTTTTTGATTTGTGAGCAGGGCATCATTGATCGCTTCCCACCATGACTTCTGTTCTACAGCAGCTTTGGGGGCTTCGAATTTTTCTGAGAGGATGATGATTTGATTGCTCATAATATTGATAGAAGAAGTGAATAGAAAAAGAAAAACAGTTGATTTTTTTAATGGATAAAAATTCTTATGTGTTTCTGTTATCTTTTTCTTTTACTCATACTCAATTGTTAGTTATAAATTATACTTCTTGTCGGACAGCACCGTAGACTTCTTCGAGGGTTGTCACACCCTGGAGTGCGCGTATGATTCCATCTTGCTCGAGCGATATCATACCGTCACGGACAGCAGCACTAAAAATATCTCGTGCTGATGCCTCTCGCATGATCATATCTTTGATTCCAGAAGTGATTTCCATGACTTCATAGAGAGCGATTCGTCCTTCATACGCCATATCAGGATTGCTGACTTTGGTCATATCTGGGACGAGGAATCCTGGGTCACGCATGATTTCTTCTGAGAGACGTGCTTTTATCTCTTCTTTTGGTGTTGTGGCGATGACATTTTTGACTCGTTGCTGGAGGTTGATATCGAGTTCTGAAAATGGCACTCTCTTCGCCTTATCTTTATTAATTCGACGGACGAGACGCTGAGCGATGATGGCATTGATGGTTGCCGGAAGGAGAAAAGTCTTGACCCCGAGATTCATCAAACGTGTGAGGGTCTCGGCCGCAGAGTTTGTATGGATAGTGGAGAGCACGAGGTGACCCGTGAGGGATGCTTCGATAGCGATGTCTGCTGTTTCCTGATCTCGGATTTCTCCCACCATCATGATATCTGGATCCTGACGGAGAGCAGTACGGAGACCAGTAGCAAATGTATATCCAATATCTGGGAACACCTGACTCTGATTGAGCCCATCCACGACGATTTCGACTGGATCTTCAAACGTCATGATATTCACCTTCGGCTGATTCAGTTTCTTCATGATAGCGTAGAGTGTCGTCGACTTACCGGAACCAGTTGGACCAGAGTTGAGGATGATACCATTTGGTTGTTCGATAGCGCGGCTGATAATCGTATTATTTTTTCCTTCGAGACCGAGTTTTTCGAGATCCGGGATTTTTTTTGTTTTATCGACGATACGCATCACTATCTTTTCTCCATGGACTGTAGGGAGCGTCGAGAGACGCAGATCAAACGCTTTATCACCGACTTCATGAGAAATACGACCATCCTGTGGTTTACGTGTCTCATCCATCTTGAGATTACCGAGGATCTTGTAACGTGCGACGATCTGAGGGTGGTTGGCAGTAGGATATTCGAGGACTTCACCGAGCACACCATCGATACGATAACGGAGACGTACTTTGTCATTGAGCGGTTCCAGATGTATATCCGAAGCACCACTTTCTATCGCTACGACGATCATGAGGTCACAGATCTTCGCAGGGTCTTCACCGGTGAATATTGATTGTTTGAGTACTTCTAGAGACGACATATTAGTTTGGTGAGATAAGCGAAGCAATATTTGTGAGCTTTTTTTGGAGTGTTTCAAGGGTTGTCATGAGTCGTGTACGATGTTCGAGAATATCGAGAGGCGTATACCCTTTTTTCTGATCACGCTCTTCTATACCAATACTTGTGTACGCATCTTGTGCTTGCGTGAGGAGGCTCAGTATATCACGGATTTGTGATGTTGCAGCACATCCATTACACTGTTTGAGAAGTGTATTGCCTTGTACTACGAGAGAATCTTTGCTCGTTTTACTCAGGAGAGATGTGATAGTGCCGTCGAGGCTCGCTATATAGTCGCGACTTACTCCACGGATATAGAATTGGAGTGTCATATTGACGTCCCACATACCCCGAGTTTTTGTGGTGATGTTTGACCGTACGTCAGCATTGTCTGTTTTGCTGGGAGTAATCGACATATCCTTCACTGTTATGAGGAGGTTTTTGAGTGTTGATTGGCCATTATCGGTTTTGATAGGCTGAGGAGTGGTATGCTCTATCATGATGGCTTTGCCTGTTTCTGTGATTTTGATACCACCAGTTTTCCCGAGGAATTGGAGGAGATTGATGATGTTGTCATTTGGGACTCGTTCAAACCTGAGAGGGATATCATAGACACCGACCTCTGGCGCGTCTTTGAGAAAACGAACACGATTGATACCTATTTGTCCAAAGGCATTGGAGAGATTGAAGCGATCGACGATATTTATCTGGATATAGTCATTGAGAGATTTGAGAGTGATTTTACCAGCGACATTTTGTGTGCTCGCGAGTTCTGATACTCCGGCAAAAACAGGAATAACCTCAGCGATATCCCCCTGAGTTTTATCCAGAGCTGTTTCTGCATCAGGAGTCCACGATTTCTCGAGCCACGGAATGTAGTCTTCATTGCCGACCTTGTTACTGATATTTTTCATGGTGATGATGTTTTTCCCTGCTGTAGGTGTTCCTATACCTGTGAGTTTTTGGAGGACTGGTGCGAGACGTGTCATCGTGGTCCAGCGTTCGTTTTTCTTTTCCTCACTGGTGAGTTCGTCCCAGTTTTTTGTTGTTATCACTCCTTCTTTTTGTATGAGATTGAGGGTCGTCGTGAGTTCTTCGATACGGCCAATCACTGAAGAGTTTACGCCGTTAAAAAATCCATAGATGAGCCATGATCCTACAAAGGCAACTATGGCTATGCTCAGCCAAATAATGGCTTTGTTTCGGAGGTTTATGATAGGATTAGCGTTTGTCATAGGTGAGTTTTTGAATTTGCTGGGCTTCGTAGCGAGAAGGTATATAGGTCATCTGGACACTAAATTCAGTCGTGAGGAGATTTGTTTTTTCGTCCTGTTTCATATCGAGAACGCTCGGATAGGTAACGAGGAGGGATTGGCTACTGGTGAGTGACTTGATGAATTCGAGTGCTTTTGCTCGTGGCTGAATCGGTGATTTCGTCGTTACCTGACAATCTGCTTCTGCAGAGAGGTCATGGAAATTGACTGTCTGACAGCTGACTCGAGTGCCCGCTTCTGAGATTCTCTCTGTTGCATCGGAGAGGATTTGGAGGACTGCATCATGATGGATACGATGTTCTGGCGACTCGGCAGAGATGACATCGAGTTCTGGTGAGGCTGTGAGGGTGGTGCTGAGAAATTTCTTTGAAATAATTTTTGCATACTCCTTACCGAGCTCATCGCTCGCAAACGTTTTCTGTAGATCGAGCCATTCAGCGATGGTATCAGGGGCGATACATTTTCCACTCTCGAGAAGCTCAATAAAGGATTGTTTTCCTTGTGCAGTGAGATAATCGCGAAAATTGTTGTCTTTTCGGAGGTTGGCATCGTAGCCTCGATTCATCCAGGTACACAGAGGGCTTCCAGCCGTATTGATGCTCACGTTCATGAGCCAAGAGTCTTGTGACTGGTTGCGTGTCCATCCATAGAGTCCAAAGACAACCAGAGAGATGATACCAATCCAGGCGCATACTTTAGCCGTGAAGACCATGCGTATGAGGAAATTTTCGAGTCTTTTCTCGGTTGGTTTTACTTCTTCTGTCTGTGCATTGAGCTGAGACAGGTCGGTATTTTCGTAGGCGCTGATGTCGGCGCTACTCGGAAGAGGATTGAAATTATTTTCAGTCATGGAGGTACGATACCATAAAATCGCTTCCGTTGCCAAACAACACGACACTTTTTATACCCTATAAGATATTGACAATTATATTTTGTGGATTACATTAGAGATAGAAAGAAGAAAAAGAAACAGAAAAACAGAGGATTTTTTTAAAATTATTTCGAGATTGAGGAGCATTCAATACCATTTTTCCCATGCAGTCAGAAACTATTCATTTTTACGGAACCAATCCACAGCACTGTGAAGAAATGGCTCATCCGAGCATTCGCTACCGTGAATACAACCGTGTCTGTGGGGATGATATCGAGGTATTTTTGCTCATAGAGGGGAATACCATAAAAAAATGGTCATTTACTGGTCAGGCGTCGATGATCACCATCGCGTGTTCATGACTTTTCGGAGATATCGTGCAAGGAGTCGATTTTGAGACTTTATTTGCCTGGAATCAGGAGACAATTATTCGCGATACGACCATTACTGTGTCGCCTCGACGCAAGAGGGCACAAGTCCTCGCACTTCTCGCTACGAGGAATGCTCTTCATGAGTATTTGAAGGACGGAAAAAGGGATGATTTTTCGGATGTGTTAAATGACTTATAGTATTGACATGAGTTGTTAATATATAAAATAACTATGTTTTAATATATATTTATGTCATGAAAAAATGTACTTGTTTTAGATGATAGGTCAGGAGAGCCACTTAATCGAATATTATCAGGGTTAGATAACGCAAAGACAATATCTTATACAGTTCTTGCTAATGTATTTCATGCAATTGAAATGATACCAGGGATGAAGTATGATGGCATAATTATCAAAGGTTTCTTGAAGTGAGAGCTTCAGGAAAAAAAAGAGTTATGACAAGCCTTATCTACAATTTTCCCTGAAGAGTGACAACAATGGGCTGATATTATTTCGAGTCGAGTATGGCGGGATAACTTCAAATATCAATGAGCCATTTTTTATAGAGCATTTTTGGGCTGGAAAATGCAGAATGGTGGGTTAAAAGCTCCTTTGAGTGTCATGTTTAATTCTGGATGAACACCAGCAAATAAAACCATGGAAGCTTCTACCCCGATTACTTCACCACGAATATCGACTTTTCGAGTTCCTGATGAGGATCATGATATTGCTAAACAAGATGATCCTGCTACTTTGAAAGCATTTATTGATTCACTTAAAGCGTAAAAATTTATTATATGCCTTCGGAAAAACCCTACATTGTGCTCCTGAATAGTGCTGATACTCTCAAGACTATCGAGCCTGGAATACAGGCCGTATTTGATTTCAAAAATGTGACTCATTTAGATGAAGCGCTTGCTCTCATTGATGAAAAGAAGAGATTAATTAGTGGTGTCATTGCTTCAGCGACTCTCGACGAAGAGAAGCGTTGATCTCTGCTTGACCATGTAAGACGTTTATTTCCTGACGATTGGGAGGTGCAGTTGTCATTTATCCTCGAGAGGCACTGAATTAAACAATACAAGGCAATTGCGTTCTTAGAGTTATTACTGATGTACCGTTTAGATAAAAATATTACTAATCGATTGAGCGTGATGGCGAATTCCTCTACAGCTAGTGGTAATCTGGCCATTGAGTCAACCGTTGAACGTGATTCATCCATATCATTTTTCCGAGTTCCTGACCATACCAGTGTTCAGTCTGACCCTGTGTTATTTTGAGAAGAACTGAGGGCGATGTGAGGTGACCCGAATCCTGGAGGTGGCAAGTCGCAAAGAAATGACCCAGCAACTCTTAAAGCGTTTTTCGCTTCTTTCAGAGCATAAGAGTTTAATATTCGTATGTTTTCTTTTGCTTTTCCCAAAAATTAATTAAGATACTTATATAAGTTACTTAACTAATTTGTATGAACAGAGAAAAAGAGATAGGGGAAATACTTGCCTGATTTCAACATATCAAGCGACAAATCGGTTGCCAAGTGCGCCAGTCAGGGCTCACACATGCGCAATGGATAGCTCTGTCTGTCATACGAGAGAAGGAGGGCGTCGGTATCAAAAAAATCGCAGAAGTTCTCGGGGTTTCCAGCAGTGCAGCGACACAACTCGTCGATGATCTCGAAGAAAATAAATTTGTCATACGTGAGACAAGTAAAGATGATAAAAGAGTGCTCGTTATCTCTCTCACAGAGAAGGCTCAGAAACAGTTTGCTGATATGCAACGTGAAAGAATTCAAGCCTTTTCTGTCTTTTTTGACGCTCTCGATGCCGAAGAATTTGCCCAGTATGTAGCACTCAATAAAAAAATTATTTCTCGCATCCAATCTCTCTAATTTATGAAAAACACATCCACAGAATGATCTGTCATGCGTTCACTGATCACACTCTCTATCCCTATTATCTTTGCACAAATTCTCCAGAGCGCCTACCAATTTACTGATGCATTTTGGGTGGGGCGTCTGGGCGGTACTGCTGTTGCGGCCGTATCAGTCAGTTTCCCCATCACATTTTTTATGATTGCACTCGGAGCAGGTTTTGCTGTCTCTGGTTCGACGCTTATAGCCCAGTATGTCGGCGCCAAAAATGAAAAAATGGTCAATCATGTTGCAGCGCAAACACTTCTGATGGTGGTCGTTGTTTCTATTGTCCTCGGAAGTCTCGGCTTCTTTCTCACGTCGCCTCTTCTCACACTGATGGGCGTCGATGCTGATGTATACCAAAATGCCAAAGGCTTTATGCAGGTATCATTTATTGGTATGGTGTTTAGTTTTGGATTTATGATGTTTCAGTCGGTGATGCGTGGTATCGGTCAGGTCAAAATGCCGCTCTATATCGTCGCCGGTACCGTCCTCCTCAATTTCATCCTCGACCCACTCTTTATCTTTGGATATGGATCATTCCATGGTCTCGGTGTTATGGGTGCGGCGCTTGCTACGCTCGGGACACAGAGCCTCGCAACTATTATAGGTTTTTTCATCCTCCTCGGCGGTAAATATGGCATTCATCTCAAGCTGGAGGATTTCAAGCCAGACTTTGCCTTCATCAAGCGTTCATTTTGGCTCGGATTTCCAGCCTCTATCGAGATGTCCGCACGTGCCGGTGGACTCACGGTGATGACGTTTTTGATTGCTTCGTTTGGGACACTGGCGGTTGCATCCTACGGTGTCGGTTCAACTATCCTGCAATTTGTGATGATCTTTTGTATGGGACTTTCGATGGCCATCGCGACACTTGTCTGACAAAACATCGGCGCAGGAAATATTGGGAGAGCTTCTGAGACAGCGAAACTCGGTGCATGGATATCATTTTGGCTCATGACAGTGGTAGGTATTTTGGCTTTTATATTTGCACGTCAATGTATCGCATTTTTTATCCCAAATGATCCAGCGGTTATAGAGTCATGAGTCACCTTTATCCGAATCATTGCCCTGAGTTTCGGATTTACAGGAGTTCAATTTGCGTTAGTAGGAGTCTTTCGAGCGGCAGGGAACATGAAAACAACGATGGTGCTCTCGCTCATTTCTCAGTGGGTTCTCCAGCTCCCGTTGGCGTATATCCTCTCACGCTACACGAGTCTCGGAATCAACGGTCTCTGGTGGGCATTTCCCGCTACAAATATCATTACTGCTGTCATCACAATAGTTTGGTTTATGCGATGAACATGGAAAAAAACGAGACTCACTGCGGACGAAAAAGAACGCGAACATGTCACAGAGGAAATTATTCTCGAAGAGGGGGTACA
>CAZLKD010000004.1:0-21173 GCA_964560015.1 uncultured Candidatus Peribacteria bacterium | reverse complement strand
GTTCTCGTTTCTGCTGATTATTTCGAAATTATTGGTGACGAATTCAATGGTATCCAGCCCGGAAAATACTCCTACACACTGCCAGAACTCCTCGTCCCAGGAGATCATATCCGCCTCGATGCCCAACTCGCGTATGTCACGAGCCAACTTCTCTGACTCGATGCAGAATCTGTAAAGAAATCTCTCGCACAGTATCCAGGGAGTTGGAGACGTATGGAGGTGATTGGTACGACGAAAAATTCAAACCTGGTTATGAGTGACTACGGCCATCATCCGACTGAGATTATCGCGACTCTCTGAGCCCTCAAAAAAGCTCATCCAGACAAAAAACTGATCGTCTTCTTTGAGCCTCATCAATACTCTCGAACCTATGAGCTTCGTCATGAATTTGCGACGAGTTTCACTCGTTCTGACATGACCTATATCTCTGATATTTACGCCGCTCGCGATATCGACGAAAGACGCGATATGATTACATCAAAAATTCTTGCAGATATGGTCGCACAAAATTCTCCCTGTGAGTATGTTGGCACGCTCGATGATGCACGGAAAAAATTTCAAATCGTCGACGCTGAACAAAAAAATTCCCTCCTCCTTTTACTCGGAGCAGGGAACATTGACGAATTGAGATATTCAATATAGTAATGTAATGAAACCATTTTTTACGTGCGTTGATACTCTGTGATATGATGATTCCCATGATTTTTATGAGCCTACCATATATGAAGTTTGGGGACTAGTACCTCGTGAACACATCAAAGGTGAATGTGTGGCGGATCTAGAATCATTAAGTAGACTCAATAGTTCACCCTGCAGTGCTGTACATTTTGTGCGCCGTACGAAGTGACGTGTTTTTGCCACATTGGAATCAAATGATGGAGATAAAAATATTCTATCTTTACTTCACACTACAAATAATTTAGGAAGAGAAGGGAATACATCAAATATTCAAAGAATGTGGTGAGAAGATATTCGTTCTATTTTTAGATCGACTCCACAATTTCCACCATTTGCAGAATATTATAATAGTATAGATCGATTATTGCATGACCTCGAAATGCAATTTCGTAGAATCGATACCGGCAATATCTCTGAAAAATTTTGGCCACATCAGGGATTTATGCTCTCAGGAGAAAGACATGCGGATTATCCATGATATCTCCCTCGCGTGCCAGAATTTCCCGAACTTATGATGTAATTACGCTTCAATAAGACCTAAATCTGATGGCACAAGTGTATCTACTGCTGCGTAAGTGGCCTTGATGTCCTTTGGAATGCGAATAGAGACACGATCTCCGACTCGAGCCTGGATGTATGTCACTGCAGCGGGGATAACCTGATAGATACCGTTTTGAGAGATGACGACGAAATGGTCTCCGTCTTTTATGAGGGTTCCAGTTGTGCTGATATAGTCGATTTCATCAATGATTTTGTATTGGTATGAACCGTCTGATTTGATAGTGACTTTGAGTTTACTCCCCTCGATAATTTTTGATTTGCTGGCATAATTTGCTGGGACAGGATAGATTTTTTTATCAGCACCGAGCATATCTTTACCAGTGAAAATACCTTCAATGACCTTTGATTTACCATGTCTATAGGTATGGAGTTCTGCCATATCAGGATTTTCAGATGCTTCAGCTGGTTTTTTACCAACAATCTGATTCACCAAATTTTTTGCGTGGTGGAGAGATCGTTCTGCTGTAGAGATGAGTTCCTGGAGAGCCTGCAATGATGCTTGCTGTGCCGATTTTCGATTATCTTTTTTAGCCATAAGAAGAGGTGTTGCTCTCATACTACCCTTCTTTTTTCTCAATCTCAAATGATTGGCACTGTACCTTTTTATGTATGTTTTCTAGTATAGTTTCTTACTCAGAAATGGCTTTCTTATGAGAAAAGGAGGATAAGCCAAGTAGCGCAGAATCCTAGAAAAAGGAGAGGTGCGACAGGTAATACGTCCAGATGTTGTCGTTTTGCACTTCGTGATATGAGCCAAAAAAGTGTTCAGAGTGTATAGCCTATCCCTATTGTCCACCAGAAATAGATGGGTCCGAGGATGAGCCCGAGGAGTATACCGAGGCGGACATCGCCACCACCGACCCATGTTGGGAGATCGTCCATGAGCGATACAGATGTGATGAGTTCGTCAGCTTTTTTTTCTGAAAAAAATCACTTTATTGTGAGCCAGAAAGGGAAAAATAATGGAACAAAGAGGATATGAATCGCTGTCATATATTTTTTCTTTCTCAGAACAGATATGAGCGAAGGTATCATCATCTGCAGGAGATAAAAGAGCATACCCATGATACTTCCGAGCAGCGAATATGCGATGCCAGGCAGAAGTCACTCTGTGTAGAGTCACCAAGAAAAGCCTATACAGAGTAGAGCTATCGCCATCATGGGAAGTGAGAGTCTGTCGGGAATAGTAAACGTTTTGATATCTTCCATCGCGAGCATCAGTATCATAGAGATGATGAGAAGGTGTGTCATGATAACCCAGAGACTCAACCCTTGTACGACAAATATCGTACCAAAAAGCATCCAAGACAGCCCCATCATCACTTCTATGCTGAGTATCCAGAGAGGAATGTGAGCACGACACTGCCGGCATTTACCGAATTGAAATATATACGAGAGTACGGGAACCATCTCATGCCATCGGAGTTGTTCATGACAGCTGAGACACTGGCTTCTCCCAGTCCAGAAAGAGCGCTTGACTGCTGTCTCCATGAGAACCCCGCAGAAACTCCCAACTGATGCACCGACGATGAGAAAACTGACCGCGAGAAAGAAATAATGAAGCATGAGACTATTGTAGGGAATAATATTTTTTGAGAAGTGTTTCTATGCGGTCGTACTTTCACCTTTATCATAAAAAGTAAAAGTAAGACAGGCTTCTTCTCGATTATTTATAGCATTATGACCAGGCTCTGCACTAATAATATAAGGCTGTATTCTATCAAAAATCGTGGCGGAATCGAGAGTCGTTTCCCAAAGGGTCGGAAAGAGTCCTGGCTTTTGAATAGCCATTTCAGTGATAGAAATCGCAGGTTCTATTCATGCTGGTATATCGAGAGGTATTGTTAACTGTATGTCTCATGTGTACAAAAGGTCATCCTGGATCAGAGATGCTCTGATTTTTGTTTGAATGACGGTAGCATTTGCGGATATCCAATCCTGCACTAAATTCGCATCGAATGGAACCTCTTCACTCATATCAATGTCTTCCTCAAAGGGATCAGGAATGCGTATCATATTATTTCAAGAACTCTGGATTCATCGCGATCTTGATATCAAAATTTGGCTTTGGAAGCTCTGGGGCCATATCTTCGAGAGCCTGGAGGATTATTTCACTCACTACGAGATAGCGATACCACTTGTGTTCGCCTGGAACGATATACCAAGGAGCATCGCTCGTCGATGTATGTTCGATCGCTTTTTCAAATGCTTCCATGTATTCTGGCCATTTCTTTCGCTCTTCCATATCTGACGGTTGGAATTTCCATGCTTTTTCAGGTTTTTCGAGACGGTGCTTGATGCGCTTGAGCTGGTAGTCTGATGAGATATGAAGCATAATCTTGACCACTTTTGTATTGTGATCCGTGAGCATACGTTCAAAATCATTGATATGATCGTAGCGTTTTTTTATGAGATCTCGATCGATGATATCGTGAACACGAGTGATGATGACATCCTCGTAGTGGCTGCGATTGAAGATTCCGATTTTACCTTTTGATGGAGTTTCTGCATGGATACGCCAGAGAAAATCATGAGAGAGTTCTGTCGAGCTTGGTTGTTTAAACGAGACAACGCTACATCCTTGAGGATTGATACCCTGTGTGACGGCCTTGATGGTCGAATCTTTCCCGGCAGCATCCATGGCTTGCAGGACGACGAGAAGAGACTGTTTGTGCTCAGCATAGAGCGTGTCCTGGAGTTCGATGATTTTTGCACGATTTTTCTCGAGACGCTTCATCGCAGACTCTTCGTCCCATTTACCGACGCTATCGGTTTTTATCTTGTTCAGATTGATATTTTCGCCCGGTTTGACGCGGAAATCAGAGAGATCGACATGACGGTGTTTGGACATAGGAAGAGAATAATTCTAAGACACTAGGAATACTGTAGCATAGTTTTCCTAGTTCTGCAAATTATTCCAACGATTATTGACATATTTTTATCATGTGTAATATTATCTCATTATAAAATATTTTCTTATGGGGAATGATATCATACTTCACATCAATAATTTAGCTGTTGGTGCCGACGAAAGCGTTTCTTTGAAAACTTCTGATGGGGTATTGTTTCCTCTCAGTGATATAAATGCTCTTACAATGGATGTTTTGGGAAATGGGCATTTGAAAGTCCCATCACTTCCGCCGAAGCCGCCGGTAGTTCCTGAAGGGTATCTCCCACTTTTCCCTCACGAGGGGACGCGTTGCTGGATATATAGAGATCCTCAATCTGGTAGAATAGGAATTCATGATATATTTTCCGGTTCTTTTCGTGAGATAACTGGATTCGATGCAGATACGCTTCGCCCTCTCAAACGTGGTAATCCGCTCGCAGACAGACTTTGCCAAGACAAGAATGGTCGTGTCGTGGATGAACATGGTGTTGCTCTCCCAGAATGATTTGATCCAAGCACACTCGTTGTTATGTCTGAGAAAAAGCCTTTTCTCCATTCTGATAATGCTGGTCGTGTCTTAAATTGGACATCTGTCATTGAGGGTATAACAAGAGTGGGGGATGAAAATATTATCAATATAAGTTGAGACTATTGGTGGTACTTACCATCAGATCCGACAAAAGTCGTGTATCATAATAAAATCATCCCCGGTCTCCGAGGTGGTAAAGAGGGTAATATTAAACTGTTATGATTTACTGAAGAGTGGAACAACAAGCATACGTATGTGGTGAATATTGAAACGGGAGAGGTATTTTTTGAGGGAAATCTGTTGTCTGATGTTGATGGACGAAAAATGACCCGAATCGGTCAAACAGTTCACTTTTCAGATGAAAAATCTCTCATACTGTCCAATGATCGTACTCCACAGATCATACCCCTTACAGGAGAAAAAGCAGATCAGTTTGAAGATTTGGGGCAGGGGTTTTGGCGCAATATGCCAGGAAATATCTTATTTAAACATAGTCGTCTCATTACGTCAGTCGATATCCCTTCCTTTGTGCCACTGAATAATGGGGGGCATGATAAAAATGGTGTAGCAGTACTCTCTGCAGATGAGTTTATTCATGTGGCGCATCTCGGAAAACTTCTTGAGTACCCATTTTTTCAAAAACTCTTTGCAACGCACAATCCTTTGCGATCGCTGATATTGGAGTTGATAGCGCTCAAGAAGTTGTCAGCCCACTTTGATTTCAAAGCCTAATTCCCCGTATATTTCTGGCGTTTCTGGAGCGAGAGTTGTTGTTCGGAGAGGGTTCTATTTTTTGCCATCAGATCACCGATGATTCCGAGAGAAAAGAGTGTGATGCCGATGGTGATAGAAACACCCGAAATGATGAGGGACTGGATAGCTTCTCGACCGACGCCTGTGAAGTAGTAGAGGTAGATAAATCTGGTGACACCAGCGAGGCCGACGAGAAGCGAGGGAAGGCAAAGAATAAAAAAGACTTTGAGCGGTTCGTAGAGAATGTAGACTTTTGTGATATTTATCATCGTTTTCCCGATATGTTCCCAGATATTGCGGAAAAGTCGGGATGGCCTTGTGGCCGCGTGTGTTTCGATATCTATCCATTCGATAGCGAGACCTTTTTTGTAAATCTGGATGAGAGTGTCGACGACATAAGAAAATCGTGATGTGACATTGATTTCATAGAGTGCTTCTCGTGAATAAGCACGAAAGCCACTGACAGAGTCGGGGAGTTTTGCACCAGCGACAAAGCTCACCACATGATTTCCGACACGTTGGAGAAATTTCTTGAAATTTGAAAAGTGCGGATTTGCTCCGGGATTTCTATTGCCGATGACGACTTCGGCACGTCACTCGAGGATAGGACGTATGAGGTCAGCGATCCTATTTCCAGGGTATTGATTATCGCCGTCAGTATTGACGATGATGTCTGCGCCGAGCATGAGACCGTGCATGATGCCATGATGAAATGCTATACCCAGACCTCGATTCGCCTTGAATTCGATAATATGGTGGATGCCGAGTCTGCGAGCCACTTCAGACGTATTGTCAGTACTTCCATCGTTGATGATGAGGTATTCTATGCTATCTACCCCTGGTATGTGTTTTGGGAGGTCGTGAAATGTCGCCGGGAGAGTTTCAGCTTCATTTTTGCAGGGGATTTGGATGATGAGTTTGACCATATTAAAAAGAAAAAGTGCACAGAAAAAGAAAAACAATGGATTATTTATGGATCATCACATAGAGCATTTTCACGATTTCATCCAGAAGTGCAACTACTTTTTCTTTTTGGTTAAGTGATATGTATCAGAAATCATAAGATAAGTACAGCTGCGTAGCGAGTTCCATGCAGGATCATTGAGAAATAGAGAGAAAATATTTATGTTCTGCGTCGGTTCATCGGGCGCTTCATTCTGCAATATTGCTCACTATTGAGAGAGAACAGCGTCGCATTTGGTCAGTAAGGGCATACTGCTCTTCTTTTGGAAAGATGCGTATAAGTTCATGTATGTCTTTTGAGAGTTGATAGGCCTTTTGCCAGACAACAAGTTTCTCAAAATAAAAAGCTATACATAAATAAATTAACAAACTTCCACTGTTTTTCTTTTTCTTATATTCTTTCTATTCTCATACATCCTCTGGTTCGGCTAAAATCATCAAACTCACGAGTCCTATCAATACTCCGACACTGAGGGCAACAAAAAAAGCAACTCTTCCAATCACGGCTATCTCATCAAATATGGCCCACATAGCACCGTAGGAGAGGAGACAGACGAGGATGAGTGTGAGAGAATTTTTAGTGGGAGAGTGATGGGTGATTTCATACGTTTTCTCATCGAGACCAGTGAAATTAGCGAGCACTGCAGAGATGAGGGTCACCCAGAGAAGCTGAAGCGTATCTATCGCTGCACTGGCATAGGACTGCCAATCAGTCGGGATGAGTTTCACTTTTTGTACGACGAGGAGTATCAGATAGATGGTAAAAAGTGTTGGAAAAACAATCTTTGACTGCATAAAGAGAAATCACTTCCAGATGGGGATTTTTTGTTCGCGTACTTCGTCCCATATTTGATGCCAATGGTAGGTCCTCATCGGTGGTATAGGATCCATACTATCAATCATGATACCCAGTATGATGCCCAAAATGAGACACATCGAAGGAAATTGCGGATATTCGTCAAAGACGAGAGCGAGCACACCGATGAGGGTAGCAAATGCCCCCCAAACGATGTACCAGTATTTATTTGCCGAGCTTTGCATGGCGATATTCGATAAAAATCGTCCCACCGAGAGATGAGAGAGTGACACCACAGATGGTATAAAACACGCTCCAGATGGTGAGCGGTACACCGAGAAAATTGACATAAAAGAGGAGGAGCGGAACAGCAGAGATAGAGAGTGCGACTGAGAGAACAAATCGTTCGAGGCCATCGATGGTGTGTATTTCTTCATCGTCTTTTGCCGACAGATCGCGATCGGTAGAAGGGTCAATCATATTTTCTGTACCAGTGAGCGGGAAAGTCCAGCGCGTAATCCAGTATCCAGGGAGAAAGAGTACGACAAAGGAACCAATAATCATGCGAGGAATATGTATGCTCTGGTATTGTGCTTCAAAGGCGATGGCAAGTGCTGTGAGTATGAGCACAACAATCGAGAGAAATGCGAGGATAAGAGTAGATTTTTTCATTAGTTTTGATTATAGGAAACCCGATAATATTATCAATATTCTTTTTCGTCAAGAGCGGTGTTTTTGACTTCCACTTTGGTGCCAATACCATTTCTCATAGTTTTTCTCCTATGATTCTCAAGAATCTCGTGGTGAGTACATGTTTATTGAGCCTGCTCGGAAATATTTCCTTCGGTGATGATGCTGGTACAGCGCCTATCGGGTCAATCGCACCTGAGGTGTCATCTGCCCCAGATGTGATACCATGAGAAGTACCTGTTACCCCAGAAACTCCATCATCTGGAGGTATGGATCCGACGTTGAGACGTGTTTATCTCGCGACGGTTCCTCCTTCAAAAACACCAATTGTTGCCGATAATGGTGGCTTTGACGTCTCTTCTATTGAATCATTTACGGTGGATATCGGTATCAGTAGTTGTTCCTTTATTACTCGCAAAAATCTCCTTGCTTTACTCGAAAAATTGGAGATTTCAGATCCGTGGGTAGCACAGGGTGATGCGCTTGATCTGATCCATTTTGGGAAAGTAAATCGTACTTTGACATCATTTACTGATAAAAATATGATTATCCCGGCTCTCAACCAGAGAAGGGCTGATTTTTTTGAAACAGTATTTGATATATATCGGTATGTTCCGACCCGTTCACGAGCACTCCAGTGACATCGAGTTACTGTTTTTCTCGGTGAAGATGAACAGTGGTATATCCTCGATACACTCGATGGGGAAAAAACGATAACGCCACAACTGTTTTCGACATACCTCGCTCATGATATAGACAATGCCGAATGGCTCGTCAGAATGCCGGGCTATAGCCGTGTACACTCAGAAAATACCGATCTCAGCATGATACTGTGATTTCTCTCTCCAGAGTTACAATTGTTTTTCCATCCTGAATATCTCGTTCAATCGGCGACCAAGGTACAACAGGTCGTAGAACATACGACAGAAGTCTCTGAAACTGTGTCTGTTTAGTTTTTTGTAGCAGTCGTGATGAGCATCTCGATAAAATCAGCCATAGTGCGTCCTGATTTTCGCCACATTTTTGGGATAAATGATGCTGCTGTTGCTCCGGGGAACGTATTGACCTCTAAAAAGAAAATTTCCTTTCCACGAACACGATAATCGATGCGCGCAACGCCTGAACATCCTACTTGCGTGTAGATCGTTTTTGAAATATTCTCGAGCTTTTCTCTGAGTTCCTCGTCCAGATGCTCAGCAAATATTTCATTACTTCCATCAGATTCATATTTTTCTTGCCAGTCAAAGAGTTCTGCTTTGATATTCACTATCTGCATGATGGGGAGGACTTCTGGATGCTGATTTGGACCGACGACTCAGACCGTATATTCCTCACCCTCTATATACTCCTGTACAATAGGCTTGTCAGTGTAGTCTGGAAAATGTCGAAAAAATGATTTGTGAGAAATCCCTGCGGTGCCGAGAGTGCCGATATTTTTCGCTGTGAGCGCTGAGGTATTTTGATAGACTTCTTCGATGCTGGTGAAGAGTTTTTGTATCGTTGATGCCTTATTGGTCGCGACAGTGCTGCCTCAGCAGTTTGGCTTGACGATGACTGGCGCAGGGAGTTCATCTGTTTTGGTTGGTGAAATACTTTCCTCAGAAAATCCCAGCATTTTTGGAACATGAATTCCCGGTATCCATGACTTTGGCACGTGGACGATACCGAGATGTTCGATGACGCAGTTGGTGCGAAATTTATCGATACAGAGAGCGTGTGTCGTGCTCGGGCTCCCGACATACCTAAGTCCGAGTGCTTCACAAAGTCCAGTGATGGCGCCATCTTCACCATATCTGCCGTGTAGGTAAGGGAAAACAATATCATAATTCTGATATTTTGAGAGAAATTCATCTATTTCCTCTGGAATATCATACACGTCATAGGTATGACCAGTTTCTCGGATAAATGCTTGAAGTCCTTCATTACTCCGGAGGGAGATAGGACGTTCGGGTGAGATACCACCTGTGAGGAGGGCGATGTGCATAGTTTTTCAAGTAAAAGTAAAAGTTCAAGCCCAAGAAAGGATTATTTCTTAGTCAGAGAAAAAATTATCTTAGTGATTTCTTCTATAAGAGATATACATTCATTATATAGATTTTTGTCTTCAACATAATCAAATTCTTGTGCGAGAAATAATTGTGATGCTAGTTCCATGGCCGAGCCACGAGCCATATTGAGAAAATGATTTCTGTCAGGATTCGTTCATCGTCAGCTTCATTCGGCAATATTGCTCATAACAGAAAGAGCTGAACGTCTCATTTGATCTGTCAGAGCAAATTGTTCTTCCTTTGGGAAACATTTTAGGAGCTTGTGAATATTTTTTGAAAGGAGAAATGCCTTTTGCCAGACAATAAGTTTCTCAAAATAAAAAGTCATAAAGATAGTGAAAATTCCATTCTTAGACTGTTACTTGTTCTTGAGCTTGTTACGGTACAATCGGCGATCCCTCCGGATAGACGATTTGAGCATTGGTGAATTCATCGATAAAGTATGACTCTACGAAATCATGCGTTTGTTCCCAGAGGAGACCGTAGGGAAGGGCATAGAAATCTGCTTCGGACTTGAGATTAAACTTTTTCAGCATTGCTCGGATAGCGGCATCATAGGGATTGTATGATGAATATTGCTGTATCACTTTTCCCATGAGTGCAGTGACACTTGAATATGATACAGAGCCCCATCGGTCGGGAGATTTTTCGAGGACGTAGATGACACTTCCATCTATACGCGTTTGGAGTGGCTCAGGAGAGAGGAGTGGAATGATATTATCAAAATTTCTGTCTTGTGCTTCCCCTACAAGTGTTGGGTCAGCTGTGATGACTTTTGTCTTTGCGGGCGTGTATTGTACTTCTCCAGAAAAAGTGAGATACGGGATTTTTCTACCAGCATCCTTGAGCGCCTGAAATGTCGCAATAATAGCAAAAACCTCTTTTCGAGTGGCAGGAGTATTATGCTTCCAGAGCCATTTGTCATCATTTTTTGTGGGCGAAATAACTCCCATCTTTCGAGCAGATTGAAGCAGATTTTCTTGCCAATCAACCGCAATTGTCCCATTTGCATCATAAAATGTTCCATCAGCGTCATCAGATGTGTCGATATCCATACCAGCACCCTTCCAGATCATGGCGAGGGCCTCAGCTTTTGTGATTTTATCACGTGGTCGTGTGGTGGTATTTTCTTGAGTGATGAGACCGCGATCAGCGGCGAGTTCTACAGCACGACAGACCCACGCATCCGTGCTATTTTTATCAAATGTTGCATCAGTGAAATACCCTTTGCAGTCATAGGTCAGAGGCAGAGCAACGCCCTTGAGCTTGAGTGTCATACCGATAACTTCCTGGCGGGCAACGGTATCATCGAGACGGTAAGCGTCGATATTATTTTTATGAGGGACGATGATATCAGCATCAGCAAGAGCATTTGCTATAGCTACATCGTCGCTTGTATAAGCCAAAACTTCGTTCAGAGAAAAAATAAAAGAGCAAAGAGCAAAAAGCAGGAAGAATTTTTTCATAAACTGAAGAAGAAAAGTACTGTATTTAAGGATATATTTTTTTATACCTTCGCAAGTTTATCCCTCATGACAAGGGATAAAAGCGTTATGTAAAAACAGACTACATTTATAAATAGGAAGGTATTTCAATTCCAAGAACTACCATTTTATTGATCAAGGTTAGCGATTGAGTGTATTCCTTTTGCCACCAAATTTTGCTTTTCTTTTATGTCCTCTTCCCGAAGTGTATGACAAGCCAGAAGCATTCGGTCCGCGTTGCATAGCCGCATAACGTACATTGAGCATCAACCATTGGATATCACGAGGCATTTCAGATATATCCTCCATCCTGTGGTGCGGGTGAATATTTTGAGGTTCTTCGAAATCATCATCTCCCAAAAGATTTAGTACTTCATGTCACATATTATTTTCCTTCTTCCTCATCAAGACCCAGAGACTTCTTGAGGTCGTCGATTTTACCTGCATCTTCGTTAGCTTTCTGACGGTTTTTGAGTTCGTCGATGTAGATTTGTTTCAGTTGTTTCCATTCTGCTTTTTTATCGACCACGAGCTTTTTGATGGTTTCTCCTTCTTTTGGCATGAGTTTACGGAATTCTTCACGTTCTTCGGTGAAAACTTTTTTGAGTTCATCAACCTGATATTGGGAGAGGGTTGGGATAGCATCGACGACACGCTTCTTTTCTGCGACAGAGAGTGAGAGCGAGTGCTCGAGGAGATCGACGAATTCTTTTTCTTCAAATTGCGTCAGTGGGTGAAATGACACGAGATCCATGATGATCTGATTGTCATCTGTGTTGTAGCGACCGATGAGATCCTTGAAAAACGCCTCAGCTGCTGCTGGATCAAAAGCTGGAAGTGGTTGTCCACCTGTTCCTGATTGGTCACCTTGACCGCCTGTTGTGTCCTCTGCCATAGTATAGTGTGTTATGAATTATTAGATGTACATGTGGAAATAGAAGGTAGAATGGATTATTTAAAAAATTCCTTTCTATATCTACATCTACGCCTACTTCTTCCTAGGATCTAAAGCTTTGAGAATCCAAGAAAGACTCTATTTTCTCGCGCAGTATATCATCGAATACTCCATTTGTCCAGACTTTTTCTACATCATCGTCTTCGTCCAAATCTTGGAGAAGTTTCATAACCTTCACTCCTTGCTCGAAATCAGTGATTTCTATCTCCATATTTGGTATATATTCGAAACCACTCGAAGCTGCTTCAATATTCGCACTTTTGAGAAAATTCAATACACCAGCAAATTGTTCACGCATGCAGATAAGCCGAGTTTCGTCGCCCTCGACTGCGTAGTCATCACAGCCTGATTCAATGATTTGCTCTTCATTGATAGCACTTGTCGGTATGATGAATACTCCACGGTATTTGAACATATGATTGGAGAGGGATCCTGTTTCACCGAGATTGCCACCATTTTTATTGAAATACGAACGAAAGCTGCTGGCTGTTCGGTTGCGATTATCAGTGAGTGCGCGCACAATCACACCAACACCACCTGCTGCCATACCCTCGTAGACTATATCTTCGATAGCTGCTGCATCTTTATCCAGGCCAGCTCCACGACGGATCGCTTTTTCTATGACATCTTTTGGGACACTCTCTTTCTTTGCTTTTTCAATAGCGGTGAAGAGGGTAGGGTTTTCGAGAGGATTCGCTCCGCCCTTCGCTGCGACAGCGATGAGCTTGCTATGCATTCCATAGATTTTACCTTTTTGGAGAGCACTTGCGGCTTTTTTGTTTGCCATGACTGGTCAGCGTCACATAGTTGAGTTCTAGAAGTTAATTTGAGAAGTAGATGTAGAGGGTAGTTGTAGAGATGATTATTTAACAATCAATTCTACTTCTACGACTACGATTACATCTCGACAAAGGCATTTTATCCAGATTTTTTATTGGGCAAGTTAATCCTTTCTCACTATGAATCGTATATATGCGCTCTGATCAGCGTCATCGGGTACTTTTGGATTTATTTTTCTCTCATGCTCGTGTCCACTCATTCTCACGATTTTCATTTTTTGTTCCAATACATCCCACGCCCAGTAACTATCTTTATAAATATCAATACCGAGTATTTGTTGAAGAGACTTATGCCACTCTGATTTGCCTGGTAGGGCATCAATAATCGTTTGCCATTCCTGTAAACTTGGCACAAAGTCTTGATTTTTGGTAGCCGTTTTTTCTGTCATGCTTCCTGATTTTTTTCTTTCAATTTTTAAACCAGCGATACTGACTGTATCTGTATTAATAGTTATATTTTGTGCTTTTTTTAGTTCTTCTTGGTCATTTATGACTCGGCCATGAGTATAGCATCTTTCCATAAGAGTGATGTATTGAACAGCTTTATCATGTTTTCCAGCGCCGTGCCGGGCTATATTTATCACTGGTGGGGTATCTCTGAGGATACGAGCAACAATTACTGGAGAATCTTTCTTGATTGGTGTGGAAACTGTTGAATTTTCGAACAATAAAAGTTGTTCTTCGGCAGAGTGTCGAGGCATAAAATTATTTTATAATAAGAACATTATTTGGGGCGTACCAATAGTCGAACGCTATAGCAGACTTTTGTCACATCGCCCGAATTTTTGAAACTAAAACACTTTGTATGGTTGGCTTTGCTGATGATGGCTCTTCGTCCGATTTTTTTAGGGATTTTTTTCTGGTCTTGAGGCCCAGAATAAGCCTTGATCCAAAAGAAAGCCTCGAGTAGTTCCCCAGCTGTATGCACTGTTTCGGTATATACAATTCCCAATATCTGTTCTGCATTTTCTCTCTTTTCTGCATCATTTTTTCCTGGTATAGCATCAATGATTTTTTGCCATTCTTCCTCGGTCGGTAGGTCTTCCCAGAAAAAGTTTTTAACTGTATCAAATGGGAAAACTACAGTGCCATACCTCACCTGAGCATTTCTTCTTGTTCTATCATCCATTTCCTCATTTTCTCGTTTTATTCTGATACCATCAATGACGATATAGTCTGTATGGACGCGGATATTTCGAGCAAGATCTCTATCAGTGATGTTTCCTTCTGTATCATATTCTTCAGTCAGATTCTCAAGAAAATGCACCAAAGGGTCACCCGATTCGGCAAGCGGAGATTCTACAAATGGCTCTGAGGTTTTCTGAGCTGGTGAAGGCGGTGGTACAATGGGCAGTAGTAATGGCTGAGAATCAGTCTCACCACTTTTTTCCCCAAAAATTGGTTCACCAGGTTTGCGAGGGAACGGATTGCCCCACTCTAATAATGATGCTGCTTCTTGTGCTTGATGCGCCTGCAATCTTCTGACAGTGAGAGGAGCAACTGGTAGATTGATGCTATCAGGACTTGATACAACCTCATTCTCTCCCGGTATTGCGGGAACAATTCTTGCCCTGAATCTTGTAAGAGCGTACAGAACCAGAGGATGTTCCTCTATGGGCCCAGTGTGACTATCAGTTATTACTCGATTTGTGCATGCTGTGTTGGGTATATGTGGCGCTGTAGGACTTTCCATAATAAAAATTACTTTTGTCCATTCTATAGAATTTTTAAGGAGGGCAAGTTCATTAAGTGCGACATACACGCTCGATTTCAATTTTATCCGACTCGGTGAGTGTCTCTTTTTTTCCAGCATTGAGGCGATACATGATGGCATTTACATCATCGACATGTTGGAGTCAGAGAGCATGTCAGAGTTCGTGTATGAGTACTCGCTCAAGCTTTGAATCATTACTAAATTCGTAGATATTTATGCGTTCCCCAGATATATCACGGACGTATTCTCCTTCGCTAAATTCGTCGCCATTGGTTCCTCTCGCAGTATTGTATTTTGCGACATTCAGATGGAGCTCCTCGATAAGTGCATTCATACGTGAGGCAAGATCATTAATCGCCTTGACGGTCGAATTGAGTTCAGTGAGTTGTCTATTCAGTGCAGTGATTTTGGTATTGAAGTTTTGCTGTTCCTGTTGGAGTCGGTCATATTCTTTTTTTGGTGCTCACCCCTGCTGGTTCCAATAAGTGACATCGCGATTGAGAGCATTCCTCATCGTCTCCACTTGAGATTGTGCCTGGTTATACTGTATGCGCTGATTCGTCAGTTTCTGATTCAGAATGGTATAGTTGGATTTAAGCGCGTCGTAGGTCTCCTGTTTACCCGAGATGACACCATCGATTTTCTGAAGTTTCTCCGTTGTCGCTTGGCGATTGTCATAGACGAGATTGAGCTTCAGGACTCCACCAGTTTCGACATAGTGAAAAAGTTCTTTTCCAGCTTGCCTCTCCCAGACACTTTCAGCCTGTGCCATATCGGTGAGAAATTCTGCTTTCGTCAGTCCAAAGCGTGTATCGAAATCCCCGAGAGAATAAGTGATAGGAAGAGTACAGGGGGCATAATAGTTGATAGCACCTCGGATTTTTGCGTTTATCTGGTCTCTGTATTGGTATGCAAGAACGAGAATGATACAGAGTGTAACGAGTTGGAGAATTTGACGGATTTTCATATGGTTATATTGTATTTATTTTTCTTTCTTTCCTCATGTATTTGAAGAGGAGTTTAAATATTTTTTCTTCGAATCGCGCGAGTTTCTCGCTCTCTATCGTAAATCCTGTCATTGCATCCCAATCAATAAATGAGATTTTATTTCCATAAATGGCCTTTGCACAGTTGTCTTCGAAGAGGTCGTATGAAGCAGGAATGGAGACCATCTCACTATCGAGTCCCCATCGTTTGGTACGAGCGAGTTCTGCGCTTGTGATGATCATGCGTTGGAGTTTCTTTTCATCGCGAAGTTCTTTGTATCGCTTTACGAGTTCGGCATCAGGACTTCTATCGGCTTTCCTCGAAGAATAGCGATACCATGTTCCATCTTTTGGAAGTGTCTGTCCTACATCGATAAATATTTTTTTGAGTTCGTCTTTTCCCTCGAAATAGCGCAGAACAGGCTTCTCTCCTTCAACCATATAATCTTTTTCCATCTGTGAAATAATGGTTTCAAATGTCGATTGCTCTGCTTCATAGAGAGCACGGAGCTTCTCAGGAGATTCAGCGCGATAGAGTGTTCGTTTTCCTTCCTTCACTGTGCTGATGACTCATTTTTCGAGGAGGAGCGGAAGGGTCTGATAGAGAACCCCTCGATAGGCACGTATCTCACGGGCAATATCCGAAATAGAAAGAGGTGATTTCCTGAGCAGAGCGACATAGATATCACTCTCGAGTTTCCCGAATCCTAGACGTGAAAAAAATGCTTCGTACTTCATATGTTCATTTTTTTAACAATTTATAAAGAGTGACTTTTGCTCTTTGAAATAATAAAAATAGAGAAGAGTGTTTCTATTTTGTTCAAAATTATAGACATTTTTGTCAAAAACAAAAATTCATACTACACTGAGTGTGTTATTTCTTAAGAAATTCTATGAAATTCACACCACTCCTTTGTACTTTTTCTGCAAAAAGTACCAAAAGCATTCAAGGGGCAAAAACTCGCCATGTACCACGTTCATCGAAAAAACTGTTTTCATCCCGCTCAAGATTAATCAACATGCAATTCTTGCATAACTCGCTTTGCCATTCAGGCAAATCTCCCCTTAAAAATCCACATCTTCACTTCATGTTTTACAGGAACCAGAACAACAAAAATATTTCTTAAATTTATCTTTATGAAAGCCGACCTCCATTTTCATACCACGCTCTCTGATGGACGCGATACACCAGAACAAGTTCTCAAGAATTTGGTATCTTCTGGAATCGAATTTGCGACACTGACGGATCATGATCTCGTCAGCGATGGTTTTTCACAGGAGCTTCGTGCGAGAAATATCGAGACAGTACCAGCAAGTGAAATTTCTACTCATTTTTTTGCCTGACTGAATCAGGTAGGTCTTCATATGACGGCTTATGCTGGGGAATTTAGTTCTGAGGCACATGCTATGCTTGAGAGAACTCGTACAGGAAAAATGGAGAAAATTCGTCAGCAAGTTGAGAAGCTCAGAGCGCGATGATACCCATTGACCTATACATGATTGCAGGACTGGGCACGCAGTAAATGATACAATCCTGAAAGTCTCAATAACGCGCACTTGTCTAGCTATGTTTATAGTATAGAGATTGCAAAGTTGATGTGAGATGGTGACCAACAGAGGAGGAGACCAGATCGTATAAAATTTATCACTGAATGTCTCAGATCAGAAGGGAAAAATCCTATTGGCGCTGTTGAAATAGCAGAATACGAGCCGACGACAAAAGAAGCAAGTCGTATCATCCACGATATGGGCGGAGTTATATCTATCGCTCATCCGAACTTTAGTTGGGAGAAATACGAAGGCATTGAATGATTACAACGAGACATCGCACAGCTCGTCGACCAGGGTGTGATGGGCATAGAACTCAATGCTCTTGCCACGCCAGAATGGGCACGCGTTATTCTCGAAATACGAGACCGATATAATCTCCTCCTGACCTTCTGATCTGATAATCATGGAGAGAAAACACCAAGCAAGAAACATGGCACACTCGGACAGATGAATCCCTACTTCCTCGAAGATGAGAGTAGAGTCGCGAAGCACCTACATTTACTCAGAAAAAAACTCGGTCTGTAGTTTCTGAAAACTATGAAAATTATATTTATCCGACATGCTGAATCTACTGGTAATATCAAGAGAGGATATCATGGTGGGCATGAGCCTCTCTTGGAATTAACAGAGAACGGAATTTCTCAAGCAATAAAGCTTGGGCAAAGATTCAATCGAGAGATAACTCTCGGGGTTATGGAGATCCCAGATCAAATACACGCGTCATGAGCCCTTCGCACACAGAAAACGGTAAATCTTGTAGTAGAACAATTAGGGGAAAATATAAGAGCGAAAATCGGTGATTTATTGGTAGATGATAGGCTCAACGAGCGTGATAAGTGAGAGTGGGTAGGGCAACTCAGGACAAGTATTTCTGCAGAAATCTATGAAGAATCTTCTCGTTCTCATGGAGCATTTCGACCACCAGGAGGGGAATCGGAAGTTGATACTGCTGATAGGATGGAGAGCTGGCTTCATACTCTCGAAGATAAAAATCACTGGGTGTTTTCGCACGGCTGATCGATTAAATGCTTGCTTGCGAGGTTATGATTTTTCCAGCCATGAACAGCAGAAAATAGTCACCGTACTGACAATACATGAATTACTGAATTGGAATACAAAAATCAACAGTGGAATCTTATCCGGTACAATGATCACGCTCATTTATGGTTACCGTAATTTTTTCTAGCACTAGAAAAATATTAAACGATTCCCAATTTCTCCATCATTTTTTCAGGACTTGCGAGGAAGGCTTGATACGTTTCGTAGTGCTCCGTTTTTTTGTAGTCGATTTCCTCAAAACCACGTTCTGTAATCTGTATTATCTTTGAATGCGGATAGGCAAGGAGAATAGGCGAATGTGTCGCAATAATCAGCTGGCTTCTAGACTTCACCAGTTCGTCGAGACGGATGAGAAATGCGAGCTGTCGCTGTGGTGACAGTGCTGCCTCGGGTTCATCGAGGAGATAGAGACCATTCCCTCCAAATCGATTCATAAACAGTGAGAAAAATGACTCACCGTGTGATTGCTCATGGAGTGACTTATCACCATAGTGGAGAAGAAGTCCTGATTGTTCCCTTTCGAGGCGATCGATATCACTCGCGAGATTATAAAAACTCTCAGCACGGAGGAAATATCCATCTCGTGGTTTCCCAAATTTCGCGAGCCGTATGAAGTCTCCTAGACATGAATGTGTCTTCTGGGTCGCAAAGTGAAAATTTCGCGAACCGCCCTCGGGATTAAAACCATACTGTGTGGCAATCGCTTCGAGCAGTGTCGATTTGCCTGTTCCATTTTCTCCCACGAGAAATGTCACATGTTCGTGAAATTCGATTTTGTCCAAAAATTTCACCACAGGTAAATCAAATGGATACTCCTGATGCGGTATCGCATCACGCACGAGCTCAGCCGAGAGGATAAAGTGCTGTTTCATTTGAAGGTATTCTATATATTTTATTTTATAGAGACAGTCTATTGTGATTTGTGTTTTGAAAAATTGATATAAAATTATGTATGATAATTATTTTTACTACTTTTTATGAGCGATACTCCCGCGCAAGATAGCTTATATAATAATCTGGCTAATGGTCGTCAATTACCACACAATGAGATGATGCTCATGACCGATCGACGAGCACAATTATTCCTACATCGAGTAGTATCAGCCCTAAGTCTAGGAGAGTCCCAAATGGCTGCTTTAGATAGTGATTTGACGCCTATTCATTTTTGGGAAATCACACAAGATACGAAAAGACAATGAGAGCATTTTTCTGAATATGAGAGGCCATGGGAGTATTCTGTTTTGCCTGCCCTAAGAAATTCTATCATTGCACGTTGGGACGAATGTCTTGCACGAACTCCAATTCATACGATTTCTCTGACAGGAGAACAAGTGGTTGAGGCCATAAATGATGTTGTCATGAGAAGGCACAATGTACCTAAGGAAGGCATTCGAATATTAGAGACTGTGACATCTGGTAATCCTCAATTTCAAACTCTTCGAGATCATTTTGCCGAGACAGTAGCACCTTATAGACCGATACCAGCATATTCTTATATAGTCTTTGGGAATGTCTGGCAGAGCATCATAGCTGATTGCATGCATCGCAAAGATAGAGAATGATTGAAGCATATTCTCTCTGAGTGAAAAAAACAAGCACCCGAGGCCCTCAGTGATGCTATCGCATTTATGGTGATGGGTGCATCATGAAGAATGATACCTCCTGAGAGTTTCGGTGTAGAGGAAATAGCGGTTCTCAATACCTGTATGCCGTATATGCTTTTCTCGAAAGAGAACGCTCGTGGTGCAATATGGGAAGCGTTACGCAATCGGAAGATACATGATCTATATTGAATGTACGATATGGCTCTTGAACAAGTTATCAAAAATCCTGAACTTCAGACGGATAGCCTTAGCCTTGGTTACGATTTGGGTAATTGGACACCGAATGAAGTTTCGTTACTTATTACGAGGCTCGTATTCTGAGGTATTAATCCAGACTGCATTCTTAGAAGTGTGTTTTTTCCTCTCGTAAATTGTCGCGAAGATGTTTGGATAAAACTCGATTCTCTCTTACCAAAAGGTATAAGAACAGAAACATGGAATGCAATTAAAACTTTACGAAAAACTGCTGTTCTTGAAGGATTGGCAGCTTGAACCAAAATACACGAAAAACAAATTACGATCAACATGCCTCTGGGGATACACCATGTTGAAAATGCTCATCATACACTCACGGCACATTCTATATCATTTCTACGGAATATGCCTGATTTAGTTACACTGCCTGATTTTTATTATATCAAGCCTGAACCAACAGAATTTGCGACTTATAGCGATAAAGTACCGAGAGCAAAAGAATGAGCCCCTCGAACAGGCTACAAATTCGTCGCTCTCGTCCAAGCACCTGAAAAACACACCTGGATGAAGCTCCCAAATCATACGCACCACGGTCCAGGAACTGAGTTGGGACTCGTTGCCTTGATGCCAGGTAATCAATCACGTTTTTTCTCTTTTGATTGTCTCGAAGAAGAATTCAAGGCACACCTTCTTGCCAATTTTCCTGTTACAAATCACTAAAAAATAGAGACAAAATAATATTAAGATAAATTACGAGAAACTAGAGTCTATACAGCCTCTCCCACAAAAACTTCAATTCTGGATGTATTTTTTCTCCGTGCATGACATGTTCGTGAGCTTCTTCTGGAGTGAAAAATTGCACACTATCGACTTCTGTA
>CAZLKD010000003.1:20097-21192 GCA_964560015.1 uncultured Candidatus Peribacteria bacterium | reverse complement strand
TAATACCTCCATTCTTGAGGAGCCTCTAGACGAAAACTTCAACCATATACAATTAGCAGTTGAAATAATTAAGTTCACTTTGAGTAAATATTACACAGATATAAATTATGCGCCTTACGTTATCGATTTGTTGTTATTATCGGTAAAAATGGATTTTATATCCTTCTGAATTTCAAGAGACATTCTGAGAAAAGAGAATAAAAAAATGGATGAAAAAATAAAAGAAAGATATTTAAAAGCTATAGAAATTTCCCTGGATTACGCTTCAAGAAAATTAGCTTGGTTTTCAAAAAATAAATTAGACAGTAACGGAAAATTCAACATATCAACTCCCGGAACAGAATTTATAGAGTTTTTATGATTTTGATTTTGACATATAGCATCTCCTCTGCATGAATCTCTGGAATTTGCTGACGCACTTAGCTTCATACAAACCTGGAGAGAAGCACTTCGAGAAGAGAAAAACAAAAAAGATAATTTGCTTCAAAAAATGATGAAAATTTGGAAAAAATAATTACCCTTTCATCCCCTCAATCATCTGCGGAATAAAGTCTTCGAGACTGATTCAGAGAAGCGCCTCACATCGACGACAATGTTCACGACTGACGCCTGCGGCAAAGCCTTTATCTTTGAGCTTTTTCAGGACTGAAGTGACTTTTACCTCATCGAGAGATTTATTTGGTGTCATACGGCTACAAGCCCAGATAAAACCAGAAAGCTCATCGACTGAAGCAAGATATTTTCGTACATCTGTATCCAGTCCGTGTTCTGGGAATTTTTCTTCATAATGAGAGCGGATATCCTCGAGCATTCACCCTGGAGCATTCATTTCCGCGAGAATTTGTGCGAGGGATTCACCACAATGGCGCTCTGCGTCTTTTTCGACGAGATCCCAGTCTACATCATGGAGCATACCGACAGCATACCAGTAGTTAGCATTCTTCCCAAGTTTTTGGCCAAAATAGCGCATACATCGACCTACAGTAAGATTATGATCTTTTGTCGTTGTGGAGTATTTTGCGAGAGTTGCTTCTACAATTGGTAAATCAATATTGATATGACCGTGTGGGTCTGTGAGCTCCTTTTTAAAGGAGC
>CAZLKD010000003.1:3046-20087 GCA_964560015.1 uncultured Candidatus Peribacteria bacterium | reverse complement strand
TCTATATTCTTCTCCCCCTTTACAAAGGGGGTATTAGTTACATTTTTATCCTTCACGAGTGGGAAAAGTACAACATCACGGAGATTTGGCTGTGCAGTGAGGAGTGCGACGATACGGTCGATACCCATACCAAAGCCAGACTGAGGTGGCATACCGTGCTCCATAGCAGCGACGAAGTCATCATCTGGCATGGCCACTTCATCATCCCCTGCTTTTTTTGCATCACTCTGTTTTTTGAATCGTTCATCCTGATCAAGAGGATCAACGAGCTCAGAATAGGCATTTGTCACTTCCCAACCATTGATACAGAGCTGAAATCGGTCAACGATGGTCGGATTTGTATCATTGAGGCGAGCCAGTGGTGAGAGCACAAGTGGCTGATGGATGACAAATGTCGGATTGATGATGTGCGGTCGAGCAACTTTTTTATAAAGCTTATCTATGAGAGTGCCGTGCGAGAGCTTCATCATCCCATCTATCTGAATACCAGCTTTTTGGATGGCTTTCTGGAGTTTTTCGAGTGTGTCTTCTTCGTAGATATTGATATCAGAGTGTTCTCGAATCAAGTCACAAATAGAACGTCGTGGCCATTTTCCTGAAAAATCCACCATATGCTTCTCCCCTTTCGAATTAATGATTTCTACCTTCTTGTTTCCATCCATGAGTTCATCCATCATGTAGCGAAACATACGCTCTGTGAAATCCATATTGTCTTCATAATTCCAGTAGACGGCGTAGTGCTCGACGGAGGTAAATTCTGGGAGATGTGATGGGTCCAATCCTTCATTACGGAAAGATTTCCCAATTTCAAAGACTTTTTCCATACCACCAACCGTACATTTTTTCAGAGATGTTTCTGGAGCGATACGGAGGTATAAATCAGAATCTGTCGCTTCGTGATGGGTCGTAAATGGATGAGCGAGAGCTCCCGAAGCACTATTGCCGAGAGTAGGAGTCTCTACTTCGATAAATCCTTCACGGTAATAGAATTCACGGAGCTTCTGTACAAATCGAGAACGGAAAACCATACGATCGTAGGAAGTTTTCTCTGTAATCATGTCGAGATAGCGCTTGCGATAAATAGTTTCCTCATCAGCGAGACCATGAAATTTTTCTGGGAGCGGAAGAAATGCTTTTGAAAGAAGCTGAAACGAACGAACAAAAACAGTCAATTCACCTTTATGCGTCATGAAGAGTTCTCCATGGATACCAATAATATCACCTCGGTCGATATATTTTTCAAAAATTTTAAACGCAGAGACCGGTTCTTTTCAGACTTCATGAAGCTCGCCACCATCCTGAGAGAGTAAACAAAAATCCTTCGAAAGAGCAAACTGAATCTGACCAGAAAAATCTTGTAGAGTACCAAATATCAGTTTACCAAAACTACGAACCAGCATGATACGCCCAGCAGTATGGATTTCATTTGACGGACCTGGAATAATCTCATCAATATCTCGAAGTTCTGCACCTTCTGCCTTTGTACGAATATCATCTATATTTTGCTTCCCTGAAAAACGATCAGGATAGAGTTTTACGCCGAGAGCACGAAGTGCTTGCAATTTTTGGAGGCGAACGGTTCGCTCGTCATGTGGGTCTGAAGGAGTCATATAATGATTGATTATGGCTATTGTATGAAGTTTTTTGATTTTTTGAAAGGAATAGTTATTTGAATAATTGACATTATATTTTTATATTTAATATATATTTATGAAAGTCACCAATGAAAGTATCTCAAATTTACTCTGAGAGAGTGGGCTTCAAGATATAATACATGAGACTCTTCCTTTTGTGCGAGAAATTAACTGGCATACTCACGGTGATTGATCAGACCTTGCCCTGACAAGAATACGTCTCTTAAAAAAACTAGGAGTCTCTCCTTATAAAATTATTGAGACTATATCAAATTTTCGTTGTGTGCTTTGTTGATTGCTTCATGAATCAGATGATCAGATACAGCCTAACGCATGTCTAAATTGTGTATGAAACGGGCTTTGTTGACACCAAGATAATGCCACAACCACAACTCTCATTGAGGCGTCAATGCGTATATGGTATTCACTTGGCTGGATTGAGAAAGCTACTGCATATCTATGAATTGGGCTCGCAAGATCATACGCTCAAAAAGCCTATGAAATGGACAAGATAATTAGAAATAGGAAATTGAAACCTCATTCCAGAGGAGAGATTTCCTCATCATTTTGAAAGATAACAATTAATGAATTTCAAGGCTTCGATGAAGCAATGGAGAATTTGTGACTCACGGGAGTAGCCTTATGAGAATCACTACAACGAAGGCTCTTGCCTGTATTTGAAAGAATGAAGCAAGAAGTACTTCTAGTTTTAGAAGGCAGGAAAGCTCTTTCATCTCCTGTGGAATGATTGGAGAAAACAAAAATATCAAATGCTCAGACTAAATTCAAGCTAAATTTTTGGAACATTCCAAATGAACCCAATTTACTGGTAGAAATGAACTAACATTCGTTATTTCACCTCAAACTCAAACCCTTCCTTCTTCGCATTCGTGACCTTCACGGAAGTAACTTTTGCTCCAATCATACGGTCAGCTATTTCGTCTTCGATTTTTGTCTGCACATAGCGACGAACCGGTCGCGCACCAAATTCTGGATTATAGGTATCCTTGAGAATACGCTCTACCACTGGAGCGGCCCATTCGAGTGTCACGCCGAGACCAGCGAGACGTTTTTGAAGCTCTGCGAGTTGGAGAGTGATAATTTTCTTGATAACTTTTGTATCGAGAGGTTTAAAGACGACAACTTTATCAATACGGTTGATGAATTCGGGAGAGAAATATTCATCGAGGCTTTTGATGACCTTGGTTTCAATTTGTTCGAAATCATCGATGATCCTGTCTTTTGTCGCCTCAGAAACATCGAAACCAATTTTTGTCGCGCTCGTCGTGAATTCCTCAGAACCAATATTGCTGGTCATCACTATAATCGTATTTTTGAAGTTTACTTTACGGCCTTTTCCATCACTGATGACGCCATCTTCCATGATCTGGAGGAGGAGATTAAATATCTCTGTATTCCCCTTCTCAATCTCATCGAATAATACAACTGAATAGGGCTTCCTGCGTACTTTTTCGGTCAGCATGCCACCCTCTTCGTATCCGACGAAACCTGCTGTTGTACCAATCAGTTTTGATCCTGAGTGACGCTCAGAAAATTCTGACATATCAATTTTTACGAGAGCTTTTTCATCACCGTAGTATTCACGAGCGAGGACTTTGACAAGCTCTGTCTTGCCGACACCCGTAGGCCCAAGAAAGAGGAAGCTTCCGAGTGGGCGACGCTGATCGGAGATACCAGCCTGAGAACGCTTGATGGTTGAAACAATCGACTTGATAGCAGTATCTTGGCCAATGATTTTTGTACCCATATGCTTTTCGAGGTCTTGGAGTTTTTTGATATCCTCCGCAGAGAGAGTTTTCATCGGCACACCTGTGATATCATGAACAACTTTTTGGATATCGGTGGCATGTATATGATGACGTTTTTCACGAGGGATGGTGATTTTACGACGTTTTTCACGAATAGTATTTTCAATTTCTGAGAGTTGGTCCTTTGCTCGTGAAGCCTTGTGATATTGCTGTGAGGTAACAAAGTCTGTGATATCTTTTTGGAGTTTTTCCGCTTCGAGTTTGAGCGTTTTTATCTCATCTTCTGCATGGACGTAGGTCATACTTTTTGCACTACAAGCCTCATCGATGAGATCGATAGCCTTGTCGGGGAGAAAACGCTCTGTCATATAACGGACAGAGAGTTCAACTGCTTCATCAATAGCATCTTCTTCGATGATGAGGTTGTGATAATCTTCAAATGTCCCCTTGAGTCAGCGAATAATCTCAGCAGCAACAGCTTTTGATGGTTCATCGACTTCGATTTTCTGAAAACGTCGCTCGAGAGCTGCATCTTTTTCGATGTATTTCTGATATTCAGAGAGCGTTGTCGCACCAATAATACGGATTTTTCCTCGCCCCATCGCTGGCTTGAGGATATTCGCAGCATCGAGCATTCCTTCTGATCCACCAGCACCGATGATGGTATGAATCTCGTCGATGAAGAGAATAACCTCGTTTTCAAGTTTCGTCGCTTCTTCGATAACCTGTTTCATACGGACCTCAAACTCACCACGATATTTGGTACCAGCCACGAGCGATGTCATATCGAGGACGAGAAGTCTCTTGTGTTGCATAGCAAATGGCACCTCTCCTGCAGATATTCGACGTGCGAGACCTTCTACGACGGCTGTCTTACCAACGCCAGGATCACCTGTGAGAACAGGATTGTTCTTTGTTTTTCGATTGAGGATAGAGATAAGGCGGTCAATTTCCTTTTCACGACCAATGATTGGATCTATCTTTCCATCTGTAGCTTCTTTTGTGATATCAGTACAAAAGAAATCAAGTGCCGGTGTCTGACTGTCTTGTTTTTTCTGATTACTATCACCCTGGCCCATCTGTGAAAAGACTGGATTCTGTTCCATATCTTCCATAGCGACACCACTGAGGAGACCTTGTTCGAGGACGTTCATGATTTTTCCGAGATCCGGAGTCCCACCTGTTATACCAGTTTGAGAGCGATTGAGCTCGACGAGTGCACCCTCAAAGTCACGGACGTTGATGCGGATAAAATCGAGAAAATCGAGAAACCATGAATTGGTTTGTTTGATCAGCGCAAGGAGAAAATCCTCGATACCAATAGACTTTTTCTCGAAACTGGCAGCGACTTTGACACTCGCTACGATCACGTTGCGTAAAAGCTCTGAAATACCTGTATACTCCCCTGATCTATTGACCAGTGGCGCAAATTTTGGATGCGTCATGACATCAAGAAATACTTTTTCATTGATACCAAAATCATTGAAGACCGCAAAAGCATGTCATTTTTTGGAGCGGAGTATTTCCATGATAATGTCAACAGATTCGAGCGTGGCGAATCATTGTTGCTTCGCGGAGTTTTCTGCAGTGAGAAGATAACCTTTGTACTCTGGAGTGAAATTCTTGAACATAGGGAAAAATGGATGAAAAAGTTGCTAAAAATATAACAATATGATAATCTGCTTCTATATGAAGTACAAATATTTTTCGATTCTTTTCCTTGCCGTTTCTCTGGTTTTCTGTCATATGACGTTTTCAGACGAAGATATCAACCCCTCTGACGACTCAGCAACATGGTGGTCTCAGAGTATACCAGAGATAACTCTTGTGAATGAGTTTGATGGCATAGAGTGAGAGCTTCAGAGATTAGTGACATCAGAGAGGAGATTGTCGCAGATGGAACAAGCGCTTTCTCAATCTCGGGAAAACACCATAGAAAGTCAAAAAAAACAAGAGGAAGCCCTCGTAGAGATCCAGTCACTTCAGCGTGAGATAAAGAGAAATATACTCAAAAATGAACAAGATGTCGCTTCTCTCGAAAAAAACAGAGAACATACACAAGCAGAAATTGCGACACTTCAGGATCGGCAAAAAGAATCAGCAATATTTATACGAAAAACATTTGTTGCGGAATACAAAAATAAACTCCAAACAGCCAATACGCCTTGGGCACTCCTTCTCTCACCAGAATCCCTGGGCAAAGTGATGAATCAGGATGCCACTCTGAGTACGATCAAAAATACAACAGAGGACATTCTCAGCCATCAGAAATCGCTCCAGGAAAACCTCGATGCACTTCAAAAGAACCTCTCAGATACGCTCACATCGAAAAAACAACTCCTCGAAGAACTCGCAAAAAACCGCGATGAACTCAAGCAGGCGCAAGAGGTAGAACAAAATATTCTTGCTGATATTAACCAAAAGGAAAATACAATTAGCACATCTCTCTCAGGCCTTGCAAACAAAAAGATGACAGTCCAAGCAAAGATAATCCAGAAAAAAACTGAAAATACTACAAAGTTTGAGATTAAATTTTCTGAGTATGAAAATACGCTCAAGGCTCGATTTGCATGATATAACTGTGGTACAGAAGTATCACCAGCATGTACATGGATGAACCAATATCTCTCAATGGAGAGAGAAATGCTCACAAAAGATACATGAAATACTACTTTTTCATGGCCGCTCGTCCCGAATAATTGATTTGGCTATACTTTCCGTGATCAAAAATATTACATCGCAAACAATACTCACCATGAGTGACTTGATATCCTCACCCCTCTCGGAATACCTGTTCAGTCAATTGCGGACGGATATATACTTATCAAACAAAATCCGAGTAGTACCTCTCCTGGTGTTGTCATCGTCAAACACCCTGGTAACTATATGTCAGTGTATGTCGGCATCAACCCAAATAGAAAACCTATGTTCTCCCGTGTGAGCGCTGGCGATAGCCTCTGAACCACGCGTCAATACGCAGAACCAGGCGAACAAAACAACGTCCATATCGAACTCTACGATCATGGGAAGGCTATCGACGCTATCGAAGTCCTCAATCTCTCTACACTCAAGGCCGAAAGTATACCTGCCAGATATGGATGGAAATATGTGGACGATTTGAAGAAAATGAAATCAACCGTGAATATCTCAAGCCTACAAAAATCTATTGGTTTCTTCTACATCAATGGAGCAACTGAATCAGAGAGACAGAAAAATTTTCTCTCACTCTATGCCTCAACGGATTTTCAAGACAGAGCCCTCTGGGTCCAAGAAAGTCTCCCCGAGAGTGTTGACCCAACATTTGTCATGTGTGTATGATTTGCAGAAAGTAGCCTCGGGAAAAATCTCACAACGAGTGGTAATATAGGAAACGTAGGAAATACTGACAGTGGCCTCAGAAAAGATTTCGATGATGCGCGGAGTGGTGTCAGGGCAATTGCTTCTGTAGTAAACAACAATTGGCTCGGTGGCTACACAACCCTCAATCAGCTCTCTGGCTGGGGAAATCCAAAAGGTCCTATTTATGCATCTTCCAGAACAAATTGGCATGAGAATATCATAAAATGTATGTCAGCTATGAAGCAAAGATTTGTCGGAAATAACAGTCCTTTTCGACTCACACAAGCCGACCTTCTCCTCTACCAACAGGAAGGATTCTCAAATCAAAAAGATTCATAAGACATTTTTTCTCTCATACCGCAAGGCTTCTACTCTTCTCGGAAAAACAAAGTCCAATAGAGTAGGGCCATGAAAGAACACCGCGATATCGATTATCCATTGCTCCTCTCTATACTAGCATTGGTGATATTTTGATCTATCATGATCAGCTCCGTGAGCGTCTACGACTCCTATCGTATCACCAAAAGACTTGTCGAAACAGGCAACCTCCCGGAACCAAATAACTGGCGCTTCATCGCACGAAACATCCTCCAGGCATGACTCGGGCTCTTTGCTATGGTAGTAGCCATAAAAATCCCCTTCACATGGTGGAAAAAACAAGTGAAGGTACTGGGCGTCGTCACCATCATACTCCTGATTCTCGTCCTCATTTTTGGTATCAAAATCAATGGCGCACGAGGATGGTTTGATATACCGGGAATACCCTTTTCCCTTCAGCCGACAGAGTTTCTCAAACTCTCTCTCATTATCTCAGTATCGGTTTTCTGTAGTCGATATAAAAATATCCTCTCCAGCACTTCAGAATGATTTGTCCCCTTCCTCTGAATAGTGGGGCTCCCCTCTTTTCTTGTCTTACTGCAACCAGATCTAGGAGCTCTCATGATCATACTGCCGATAGTCACCAGCATATACTTCATAGCATGATGAAACGTCCGTATTATCGCCCTGATAGCTCTTATAGGACTTACTTCTGCATCCTTTCTCTACGCTGTGTGACACTACAACACCCCAGAGGAAAAAAATCATTTTTCCTATATCTATGATCGGCTCAATACTTTTTTCAAATCAAGCAAAACGGCCATAGAAGAAAACACTATGAATCACCAGAATAAACAGGCGCTTATTTCCATAGGAAGTGGAGGATTTTTGGGGCTTGGATTTGGTCATTCGGTACAGAAATATGGCTATCTACCAGAGCCACAGGGTGACTTTATCTTTTCTGTTATCACTGAAGAAATAGGGTTTATGGGTGCTTTTATCATCATATGTATCTATTTATTCATTATCTATAGAGGTTTTATGATAGCATCGTTTTGTGATGATCTCTTTGGTAAATTCACGGCATTTGGTATTACGATGTGGATTTTTTGGCAGATGCTCATCAATATGAGTGTGAATCTCAACATATTTCCCAATACTGGTCTCACGCTCCCCTTTGTGAGCTATGGTGGATCCTCGCTCTTGGTCATGCTCCTTGCAGGGGGAATCCTGCTCGCCATTTCTCGTGAAGTCGATCCGAGGAACAAAAGTTTAAAAAACATCCTCTACCTCTATCTCTCAAAAAAGCCTCGCCGATAAGAGGAATAGAGACTGTATATCAGAGTAGATATGTATTTTTTGTCGAGAGAAATAATTTGCATCTTATGCGCATCTAGCCTATACTGAATAGGTATTTTATATCTCTAATAGTACCCTATGAATACAGTCAAGCACTATGCTTACGCTTGCGTCGGAGGACTCTTCACTGCTCGGGCAGTTCTCGCTGAAATCGAACCAGGTCTCGATAAAGTAGACGACGGTCTCAAAGGCCCAAATACTGGTGATCCTATCGCAACAATTCAGACTTTTATCAAAGGGTTGCTCACATTGCTCGGTTTGGTTATGGTCGTCATGGCACTCTGGGGTGGATGGCAGATCCTCACATCTGGTAGCGAAGACGAAGGAAAAGAAGCTGGTAAAAAAATCATCATCAATGCCATCATCGGTATTGTCGTTATTTTCTTTGCTTGGACTCTCACAAACCTTGTGTTCAATATCCTCTCTGGCAACACTATCTCTCAATAAAAGTTTTAAACTTTTGTGAAAAGCCCTTCCCTCTTCGGGAGGGGCTTTTTTAAAGGAAAAATACAGGTATTTTCTCATGTGTGGTATTATTTGACATAATGTTATTTTCATTACAATATCTATTATAAAATTGTGAATTCAAAAATACACAACATTCTCCGTTTTTTCACCCTCCTCTTCACCGATCGTGATATACAGGGAGGTCTCCCTGCTGAGCCGAAGTCACTTACAGAAATACACGATTGGGGAAATACTGATTTCCTCGCATCAGAATGAGAAAAAGATGGAACAATACGTATAGAGCCAGAAAACATCGGCCCTTCGAGAGAAGATATCCAGACCACTGTACTCGATCCAAAAATAAAAGATAAACTCACCGAAGCAGAAAATGCTCACAAAATAGAGCTAACAAAAACTGCAAAAATTCCCACACCAATGAACGAGAGTGAGAAAATAGTGCTCTGACTCACTCCTGACCAAAATACTGTTATTTCAGTCGATACAGAAGCACTCAAGCGCCATATGCTCGTTGTCGGTATGACTGGGAGCGGTAAAACAACCATGCTCGAACGTATGATACTCCAGGATATCGATGCTGGGCGAGGTGTAGGCCTGATAGACCCCCACGGCGACCTCTACGATAAAATCCTTCATCAGATACCAAAATCTCGAAGCAATGATGTTGTCCTCTTTGACCTCACGGATGTCGAATACCCTATCGGTTTTAATATTCTCGAGAACACTCATCATCAATTCCCCTCCCTGATAGCCAGTTCTATCGTGGGAGTCTTCAAAAAAATATTTGGCTATAGCTGGGGGCCTCGTCTCGAATATGTCCTCAGAAATGCAACCCTCACACTGCTCGAGCGCGATGGAAGTACTCTTCTCGACCTCACTCTCCTACTCTCTGATGAAGAATTCCGTCGTAACTACATCGCAAAAGTCACCAATCCGTTTCTTCGTCGATTCTGGGCTGATGAGTTTAATTCCCTCAGTAGCACAAAACAAACTGAAGTTGTGAGCCCAATTTTGAATAAAGTAGGACAGTTTCTCTCCGTTCCTCTCATCCGCAATATTGTCAGCCAGCCCCAATCGGGATTCTCGCCACGATGGATCATGGATAACAAAAAGATTTTTCTCGCGAATCTCTCGAAAGGTAAAATCGGAGAAGATGTCAGTGAAATGCTGTGATCCATGCTTGTCAGCAAATTTCAGCTTGATGTCATGAGTCGAGCATCAATCGAGCCAGAAAAACGAGAACCATACCGTCTTTATGTGGATGAATTTCAAAACTTTGCCACTGATAGCTTCTCTGACATATTCTCTGAAGCTCGGAAATACGGCCTTGGCCTCGTCATAGCTCATCAATACATTAATCAGGTATCTGATAAGCTCATGGATGCTATCATGGGTAATGTGGGGAGTATGGCAGTCTTTCATATTGGCTCGACCGATGCAAAAATGCTCGCTCCCAATATAGACACCAATCTCACTCCTCAGGCTCTCGTCGAACAACCACTCTACAATTTCACACTCAAGACGACACAAAATGGGCATAAAAAAGTAAGTCATGGAGAGCTTCTCCATCCCGACCTCATAGGCCAGCGTAGTGGTATTCAGAATCCAGAGAAACTCCAAACACTTGTCCGAGAAAAATTTGCAAAAGACCGCAAATTTGTCGAAGAGAAACTCAATACGAAGATGAGCTAGCTACGAGACTTTTCTTTGTAATTTTATTGCACCGTTACTGTGTGTACCAACGTCTGCAGATTTTTCTGAAAATCAGAAACCTGGATACTCACTATATGTTTTCCCACTGGGAGATCTCCTGGAGATTTGAGAGTGAAATTGTATTTTTTTACGCCCTGAAATGTACCGTAGAGGAGATCATCGACGAACACTTGAATTTTTGATACATCGCTTTCATCGCTAATAGTTCCAGAAAAAGATATCTGTTGACCATTTTTTATGGTCATAGTGTTCGGATTATCAGTTTTTATGACGGGATTTGTAGCATCTTTATCGAGAACCTTTATGCGATAATTCTGAGATGTGCTGTACCCAAAAGTATCTACAACGCGTATGGTAATGGTCTGATCTGCACCATCCGCTCGACTGATACCAAATTCAGCTTTTACAGTACCATTTTGTTTTTCTCCGAGATTGATCGAACGGTAGAAAGCGTCATTGATGAGAATCTGTGCCTCCTTCATGGGGTGTGAAGAATTAAATGTGATATCCACAGGGTAGAGTCCTGAAAAGAGCGATGCACCGTCCGTGAGAGATGTTGTAAACTGTGGGACGGCTTCTGTCGGTCTATCACAGATATTTTCTGGCTTTGAAACAACAGTCAATATATCATCAGTGAGTCAGAGTTTTTTCACGAGATAGGCTCTTCCTCCTTCACTTCCGAGCCACACATTGACAGGATCTCTCCAGCCCGGATAGCTATCTTCGATAGGAAATGCAGCGTCAAGGAGGACAGCCTCTTTGATGGCTTCTTGTGGAGTTCTCGCATCTACTTTTCCATTACAGAGAGTATCAATCTGAATCTTTTGAGGATCAAAGGCCGCAAGCACGTCTGGTTTTTTACCATTTATGTAGAGGAAATTCCCACTGCCGACGACATCGCTCGGTCGTACAAAATCTTTTTTTGGCAATCCAGTATGGGCAAATTCCATGAATTTTTTCCATATGAGGGCGCTTGATTCCATACCACTAGCCCGAGCACTAGCAGGTTTTCCATCAGTATTTCCAGTCCAGACCGCCGCCGTATATTGTGGTGTAAACCCTATAGTCCAGAGATCTCGAGGGAGAGTGTTTTCTCCTACTTTTTTACTCGAAGTTCCTGTCTTAACTCCTGCTTTTCTACCATCAGCGAGACTGAGGAAATAATTCCACCCTTCAGGTCGTGCGGCATTATCGGAGAGTATATTGGTAATCATGTACGCTGCGGCAGGTAAAATAACTTGCTTAGGAATAGGGGGATCTAACTTGATTTCGTTTCACTGTGGATCAAATATTTTGAGAATAGGATTTGGCGGCACATGTTGACCATTATTTGCAAATGCGGCATACGCAGCTGCAAAATCTACCCCTCGCACTTCTGCAGAGCCGAGAGCGATAGGTGGTCCGTAGAGATTATTATCTGCACGATGCTCGATGCTCGTGAGTCAGAGATTGCGGAGGTATTCGACGAGGTCGTACTCTTGTTTTGCGCCAGTATCAGCAACTCCACGAGTAGCCATAAAAAACATCTTGATAGCTGGGATATTTCTCGAAGCATCCAGCGCTGTACGGAGCGTCATCGGTCAGAGAAATGTACCATCAAAGTTTTTTGGTTTGTAGTTGCCAAAATCTGTTTCCACGTCAAAGATAGGGGTATCAGTACTGAGGTTATTGTTCTCAAAAGCACGTGCATAGATAAATGGCTTCATGCTCGATCATGGTTGTTTGAGGGAGGTCATGATATTGACCTCACCATCAATATCCTTGTTGTAGTAGTCCTGAGAACCAACCATGGCCACAACATCACGGTTATTCGTATCAAGAGCAACCAAGGAACCATTGTTTATACCGTAAGCCTTGAAGGTACTCTTTGCATAAGAATCGACGAGTTCTACAGCCTTATCCTGAAGTTTTGGATCGAGAGTGGTATAAATTTTCCATCCTCCTCGTTGAAAGAAGTCTTCACCATAGAGATTGACCAGATAATCTCTTACATAAAAAACAAAATGTGGGTATTTGATCGATTCTTTTGGATCTTCGAAGACAAATCAGAGTCATTTTTGTGTAGCGTCGCGATATTCAGAATCATTGATGTATCCATCCTCATACATGCGCATGAGGACACGATCCTTACGCCCTATTTGATACTCGAGCACAGCAGGGTAACTAGCCTCCCCTTGTTTAACGGAGGCACTGAGCTGCAGGCTGTTGAGAAATTCTATGAGGTCTTTTTTTGCAACGGTCATACAATCTTCTCATATTTTTTTGCTAAAAGGTGATTTCCCTTGAAAGTCAGCAAGGCCACACACACGACTGAATCATCTCTGAGTAGTAAAATTGATTTTATTAAAAGACGCCTGAAAAAGACTAAACGTCGCTGGATCATTTGTCTTATCAACACGGACAATACCTTCTCATGTATTTTTTGGATCATGATAATAGACATATCCCATGAGCCGATCACGACGGGAATAAGGATTGTAAGCTGTTGGCGATTTGGGAAGTGAGGCAAGAATAGAAGATTCGAGAATATTGATGTCTTTTGACGATTTACCAAAAAATCTTCGTGAGGCTTGTTCGACACCAGCAGAATTAGATCCGAAAGAAATCTTGTTGAGATAGAGTTCTAGAATTTTCTCTTTTGAAAATCGGATATTGAGTTCAAAAGCAAGAATAATTTCACGAATCTTTCGAGTCACAGTACGCTCATTAGTGAGAAGAGTGTTTTTGATTAATTGCTGGCTCAGAGATGATCATCCCGCGCATGTGCCACCCATACTACAGGTCAGAGCTGAGCGGAGAATACCAAAAATATCAAATCAAAAATTGCTGAAAAATCTCTGATCTTCCATCGCCACAATAGCATGGATCATGGTCGGAGATATGTCTGCATAGTTTGCATACTGCCTGTTCTCATCTCCACCATAAATCGTATAGAGTTGATTCCCTTCTCGATCATAGATGACGCTGCTTTCTTTGAAAGAAGTCTGAATATCAGAGATGGACGGCATCCCAAAAAGGAATGTAAAATAAAATATAACCACAAAAAGCCCCACAATAATACCGGTCCATTTTTGGATATACGGATCTCTCGCGGCATGGCGTAATTGATACCAGCGTGATGTGCCGGTCATCAACCGTCTACGGAGCATGTTGCGACGAATTTCCATATTTATTTAAAGTAAACAGATGAATCAGGTCCGAGAACGAGCTCATAAGAACCAACCATGCTTATTCGCTCATCTGGTGTTGCTTCTCGTATATCAAATCCAAATACTGAGAGAAGAGCCTTCAGCACGAGATTATCAGGCTTTATTATAAGAGAATTATAGCGAATAAAAGTCTTTTCTATCTTGTCTTTTTGGTTCCGTATTTGTCTCTCGTCAACAGGAAATCCTATTGATCGTAACTTGAGAGCGATTGAAAGCGCGAGATTAGTACGCCCCGAAGCATTCACGACAGTGATAGGAAATTCTTTCAAAAGGGTTGGGTATGTCGTGATAACTTGTGTGAAAAGTCTTATCTGGTCATACATGGCTAGGTTTGTGGGGGTAGCTTTTTTGGGGATTACTACTGACGCGCCTCGAAACAACTCTCGGTCAGGTGTATAGAGAAGACCTCCTGGGTGACAGAGACGGAGGACATCAAAACAGGTATTATCGAGTGAGTGTCCGATAATATTTTCTTTCTCCACTTTCGAGAGTTTTGTCATCAGAGTAAAAATCTGAGAAATAGATAAGTTTGTTTTCACTGAAGACGAAAGTGTATCAAAGATTCATTTTATTTTTGAAGGAGACGAGAGGATATCGAGGGTGAGCATTTTCTCTCGAAGTGCCGAGATGATCAGCTGTTGTCTCTTCGATCTATCAAAGTCACTCGTCGTATGCCGACTGCGCGCATATTTGAGAGCCTTATCACCATCAAAATGCTGGAGGCCTGCGGGAATATCAACCGTCGTATATCCCCAACCTTTTGTCGGATATTCGTTGTCATAGAGACGCTCAGGAACATCGATATCTATTCCTCCGAGTTGATCTATGAGTTTTCGAAAACCAGAAAAATCAATCATCGCAAAGTGTTTCACCTCACGACCAGTAATGGTAGATATCGTTTCGAGGAGTGCTTGAAATGCGGCATCTTCATTACTCACATTTTTGGTGCCAGAATACACTTCATTAATCTTTACATGACCGAGAAGTTTCGATGATATATAGAGATCTCGTGGTATAGAGAGCGCGGTAAAACTCGCTGGATCAGAAGCATTGTAGTGACCATATATGATAGAGTCAGTGAGATCTGGGGCATCATTTTCATATCATCCTCGCCCTAGTATCAGTATGTCGTTCAGGTCTTCGTGCGGAGTTTCTGACTCAGTTGGCAATTTTCCATCAGTGGATGCTATGCGATCATAAATACCCTTCAGGTCTATGTGGAAGGAGAAAACGCGTGGCATGACCCATCCAGCACAGAATAATAGGACAAACAAAACCATTCACAGTAAAACTGTATTTCTCACAACATTGCGAGACTGGATACTCGTATATACCTCTGAGATATGCTCAAGAGGCGTCACATCCCCCTCAGACTCAATTTCTGAGTGGGAAGCTTTTTGAGAAGTATGTTTTATCTGATGACGGGAAATGTTTTTTTCACGTCGAAAACGTTTATCCATAATTATTTGCGAGAGTTGATGTCGTAGAGAAGTGGTGCGGCCAAACAGATAGAAGAATAGGTACCAACGATGGTACCGAGGAGCATAAGTGTCGTAAATCCTCTGAGCGCTTCTGGACCAAAAAAGAGCATAGAAACGAGTACAATGACGAGCATCATAGAAGTATAGAGAGAACGACGAAGGCTTATCTGTATAGAATCCTCAAAAATCTGCTTATCAGAACGTTTATCATGTGATTTTTTATCCTTATAATTTGCACGAACACGATCGAGGATGACGATCGTATCATTGATACTATATCCCAATATGGTCAGTATCGCTGTCACAAAAAATGTATCCACCTTGAGTCCTGGAAATACCAAACCGAGAGCGATGTAGATACCAGCAGCAACCACGACATCGTGGAGGAGAGTGATGAGCGTGATGGCACCAAAAGTAAAGCTCGAAGTCCCCTCGATGGATTTCCTAAACGCAAACATCAAATAAAATGCTATAGCAAAGAGACAGACTGTGAGGTTGAGGTAGGCACGGTTCAAGACAAAATCTCAGAAAGATTTTCATACAGAGATAAATGACGCCTCAGAAATAACGATATCATGTTTCTTGAAAAACTCTGGCATACGGGTACGTATATCATCAGAGTGTGCTGTAGCCTTTTTAGTATCAGCCTCCTTTTCGAGACCTATGTCGACACGTACGGCAGAATTGTTTGTACTATACACGATAATGTCCGAGATAATATGCTTCCCTTCAAATGTGTAGTTTTCTATGATGTCTTCTTTGACGCTCGCAATTTGGACTGGGGTCAATGATGAGGCAGTGTGGTACTCTATCTGCAAGCCTCCTGTCATATCGATACCGAGATTTGGATGTATGGTAAAAAATACCAAAAAAGACAATAATGTCGTAATTCCTGAAAAGAGATAAAATTTCTTTCTATTGGCGATAAACTGCATAAACGGAGGAGAAGATATAAATATGCCCTAGAGTGTACTCTTTTTTGTCAAACCGCAACCGGAGTTTGTTGACTCCTCTCGATTTTTCTGGTACACCTACTAGAAGAGTCTCATGACTGTATTTTCTTCAATTTTTAGGACATCGAGTTTGAGCAATTTTTCGAGCACTCGTACAGTCGCTTCTACATCGTAGATAGCGCTATGTGCTCACTCGAAATACTCTCCAAAGAGTTTTTTGTAAATTTCATTGAGTTTTGGAAACTTAAAACCTATTCCTCGGCCAGGAAGTGCACAAAAATCAACAGTTGATTTCATGGTACAGAGAGTTTTCTGGGGATGATAGTCACCTTTCCGTCCAAGTCGTTGAAGTTCGTAATTTATGACAGATTCATCATATTCTATATTGTGCCCTATGACCATATCGGCACGATTGAGAAAGGAGAGAAATGTATCCACCTGATCAGCAATAATAGCCTTGTCTGCGACGTCTTTATCATAGATACCATGTACCTGACTCGCACCAAAAGGGATAGAAATAGGTGGCTTCACATACGCATCAATACGATCTATCTCTTTGAGGGTCTTGTCGGGCTGAAGCTCAAGAAGAATACCAGAAAATTGGACAATATATGGTTGCACCTCGATTGGGCCTTCACGCTCTACAAATCCAGTTGTTTCCGTATCAAAGACAAAGAGTTTCATATGAACGGCATTGTACAAAAAATCTCATGGACGCAAAAAATTTTGCAATTATTTCCTAGAGACTATAATCAGCCCCATGCCGCTATAGCTCAGATGGTAGAGCGCATCCATGGTAAG
>CAZLKD010000003.1:0-3036 GCA_964560015.1 uncultured Candidatus Peribacteria bacterium | reverse complement strand
CCATATAAATGTTTTAAAACTAAGGAACCAAAATAACTTTTTGTAAAATTTAAGTCAACAGGCTCCCCTCTCACACCTTGCATAAAACCATCCTTTAGGATAAAAAAGTGAAGCTCATTAATTCAAATCCAGCCGTTATAGCTCAGATGGTAGAGCGCATCCATGGTAAGGATGAGGTCTCGGGTTCAATTCCCGATGGTGGCTCCATTGGAATCCTCGACCATTACCACTCGAAATACCATTTAAGGTATTTCTCCGGTCTCGGGTTCAATTCCCGATGGTGGCTCCAGTAAATATTTTTATTTATTATTTAATTTTATGTTAACGTTGCCACCTAGTTTTCGTAGTTTAGAAAATTGAACTGTTTGACCGGCTCAAATGGAAGAAATAATTACTCTACAAATAACTGCGGTTCGGAATGCTATGGAGAGATTACTAAAAAATGAACGTATGTCTGGTTTTTGATTTCCAGGTCACATGGATGACTGATCAGATGATTCAAATTCAAAGCCGCGTAGTATGTGAGTATTTAATGGTTCAGAACCGCGTACGTTAGTATTTTTCGATCAAACAAGACCTAGAATGGGCCACATTAAGACGTCTTCCAAGTTTATACCTACACGTATAGGAACTTCTGTCAGCACATTTCATCCAGCTTGATTTTCTATCATGCATTCGGCAAAAGAGTGAATAAAGGGGCTAAATTTATTTCTTTTGTGAGTACAAAATAGCCTCAGAGCTCGTACGCTCAGAGAAGTGCTAACAAATTGCGATGGAATACAACCAACTGCCGAGGAACTTCGAGGTAGCCAAGCATGAGTAGAGGAAGTTCCGTCATACATCTGAAGTCCCCAATTGGAAGAGCTTTTAAGAGAATTGTCCAGTCGTATTAAACCAGAAGAAATACACAGAAGAATGTTTGGGGGGAGAGGTTCGACTACAGGTTTTCTAGATTAAATTTTTCTTCCCAGCTCTACCGCGACAGCTCTCTGAGTGTCGCGTTTTTTTAAGACTTCGCGCTTATCATATTCTTTCCGACCTTTTGCGAGGGCGACAGATACTTTCACGAGATTTCATCGGAAGTAGACGCGGGTAGCGATCAGGGTCACTCACTTTTCTCCAATTTTTTGTTCGAGTCGCAGCATGACATTTTTTCGGAGAAAGAGTTTTCTCTCACGCTTTGCGCCAACATCAGCATCTTCTGCAAATTTATATGGTGCAACATGCATACCAAGAATCTTTGCTAGTCCGCCTCGAATAGTCACATGGCTCCCCTTCAGTTGAGCTCATTTTTCTCGCATACTCTTCACTTCCCAACCAAAGAGCTCAATACCAGCCTCATGCTCCTCAAGGATTTCATAATCAAAGAGGGCTTTTTTGTTATTAGCAATTTCTGTAGGGATTTTTTTCATTATTGTCGATCGATAAACCTCTGCAGTATAATACTTGCTGCGATATCATCAAGGTGTTCGTCAGAATCAAGTTTTCAGAGCGACTCCTGTGCCTCAAAGGTTGTCAGATCCTCATCCTGTATTTCAATTTTGATATCAGGTACAGTTTTTCTGATACGATCAATCGCTTTTTGAAACATTTTTTTCTGTTTCCCGTAAGCATCATAACCGATTGCCTCACCTATAACGATAGTCTTTATTTTTCTCTTTTTTACGAGCTCAGGGAGTTTTGCAAAGAAATCTTCATGATCATAAATTCCATGAGGAAGAGCGATGCCTATTTCAGAAATAGCAACACCGATGTTTTTTGTTCAGTAATCAATGCCGAGATACATGAGAGAAAGTTTAAAGTTTTTAGTTTTGAGTTTAAAGTTTGGGAAAAATCCATTATTTTGTATTCTGTACTTTGTCTTTTGTATTAAATTTAACGTATATCCAAAATAAGCTGAGCATATGCATCACTCGAGAGATCGATATGCACAGTATGCTTCCCTGCTTTTTTGATATGTTTTTCATCGAGACGAATCATCTCAGGGAGAAGTGTGACATGAAATTTACTTCGTATTTTTTCCACGAGCCATTCCTGGTCAACCGTCTCTGAGAGGCTTCCTGCATTATGTGGAATTTCAACTTGTAAGACTTTCTCATGAAGCCGTTTCGCGATATCAAAACGATTGGTATAAATTTTTGCACGTCTTTCATCTTTTGATGGCTGAGATTTGTATTCACGAGCAATCCCCTCTGGGAAGAGTTTATTTTGAGCAAAAGTCAGAGAGACTTCTTTTATTTCTCCTTGTTTGCCGATATTGGCTGTGGTACGAAGGATTTCGACCATGAGTTTTCCATTTCCAGCCATAATTATTATTGATTAGTTTTTTTGTGAAATAAATAAGCCCAAACATTTTTTCAGTAAGCCCAACCAAGGAGTCATCCGGCAATAATAGCAATAAGCGGGTCCTTTCAATCAAGATGGGTCAACTGAGCTGTTACCGCTCATGCGGTCATGCCCGCAAGAGACATAACGGTTTTTCATGTAGTGTCACCATCTCTGAGAGTTTCAACAAAGGCCTTTCAGGAAGACATGCGTGGAGGTTGATCTGGTGCAGTAGACATAAAAATTAATTAAGAATTGCTTTGATACGACGCACTCCGGCTGATGATGCCTCTTCTTTCTGGATTTTAAATATTCCCATTTTCGAAGATTCCTCGACATGTGGACCTCCACAGAGTTCCTCAGAATACGTCACTCCATCATCCCCCACCATCTTGTATACTTTCACTGTTTCAGGATATTTTTCCCAAAAAGCACCGAGTACTCCGCGAGTTTTTGCATTGTCTTTTGGTTCTTCGGTCATTGTCACAGTAAGATGAGCCCTCAATGCCCCGTTCACATAGTCCTCAACCGCTTTGATTTGCTCTGGAGTCATTTTCTCTGGGTGAGTGAAGTCAAAACGAAGTCGCTCAGGTGTAATATTTGAGCCAGCTTGCATAACGTGTTCTCCTAATACTTTTCGCAGACCAGCGAGCATGAGGTGACATGCTGTATGGAGAGAAATCGTGACATCGCTATGATCTGCAAGTCCAC
>CAZLKD010000002.1:23048-23780 GCA_964560015.1 uncultured Candidatus Peribacteria bacterium | reverse complement strand
TAGTAGGAACCATCAGCATGTACTGCAGAGGGTATCAACTGTGCACAGAGAGCAATGAGAGCCAAGAGGCTAGAAATGCGACGCATAAGAAAAAAAATTATGTCTATATTGTATTCTTGGAGGTTATATGGCAACCAAAAAGTTATTGACATAGAAAAGCTCGTTCCAGAGAGGCTTTGGGGCCCTTGCCAAGGAGCTACAGGTTTCTACACTAGAGGTATGGCATGATTTAATTATCGATCACGTGGAAATGTCGGTGAAGACCTCGCAGTGGAATATCTGATACATCATGGATATGAGATTGTCGAACGAAACGCGACGTTTCTCGGAGGAGAGCTCGATATCATATGTATGAGAGATCATTTGTGGAGATTTGTGGAGGTGAAATATCGCGAAAGTACTCTCTTTGGTTATCCGGAGGATTCCATGACTCCAAAGAAAATCAAGACCCTTCTGCGTGCTATAGAGATGTATTGTATGAAAAAGGATATTGACTATGGGCAGACTCGTCTGGATTTTCTGGGCATTCTTCGTCTCCCAGAATGAGAGTATGAATACAGGCTTATCGAAGACATAAACTAAAGTGAGTAGTTGTAGAGGGTAGAAGTAGTATGGATTTTTTATTATAAAATTATTCCTCTCTACCTCCTACGTCTATCGCTACTTCTTTTTTTTCTTGCACAACTCCAAAATCCTCTAACATATGCTTTATACGTTTAACCATTTTTTTAT
>CAZLKD010000002.1:0-23038 GCA_964560015.1 uncultured Candidatus Peribacteria bacterium | reverse complement strand
GGATTTTCTGGGCATTCTTCGTCTCCCAGAATGAGAGTATGAATACAGGCTTATAGAGGATGTCAACTAGGATGGATAGAAATATAGGTAGAGATAGAGGATGGATTTTTTATAATAGTGATATGCAATTTTACTTTCAAACACTCGTGGTCTGGCAAAAAGCTTTTGAGCTCACAAAGCATGTGTACCCTCTCCTTGCATTATTTCCAAAAGAGGAACAGTTTGCTCTTACCGATCAGATGAGGCGTTCTGCTGTATCTATTATGAGTAATATTGCTGAATGAAGTGGTCGATCTTCCACTGCAGATAAAAATCATTTCTACACGATTGCCAAATGATCAGCTATGGAGCTTGCATCTCAGATTTTACTTGCCAGGGATATTTGATATATTACCGACACAGAAGAAGCGGATATTTGTCTCTGACTTATCGAAGAGATAATGAAGATGACATATTCCATGACCCAAAAGTAAATATATAATTCGTTCTCTACCTATTTCTCTATCTTTTATCTGCTCATATGAAACTCTTCCTCGACACTGCTGATCTCACTCTCATCCGTCACTATGCTGCTCTCGGTATCGTCGATGGCGTCACCACCAATCCTACGATTATAGCCAAAGAAGGTGTTGATCAGGAGGCTCGTATTCGTGAAATTGCAGAGATTATTCCTGGCCCTGTGAGTTGTGAAGTGACGACTCTCACGGCAGATGAGATGATTGAGCAGGGGCGAAAATTTGCTTCTTGGGGTGATAATATTTATGTCAAACTTCCTATAGTTCCTGAGGGGCTTAAGGCATTAAAAGTTCTTGCCGAAGAATGAATACCAACAAACATGACACTCTGTTTCTCTGTGACGCAGGCGTGGGCCGTTGCGAAACTTGGAGCGACCCTGGTGAGTCCTTTTATTGGCCGTCTCGATGATATCGGTCAGGATGGTATCAAGCTCATAGAGGATATCGTCAATCTCTATCGTCTCCATGGGTATGAGACAGCCGTCCTCGGAGCAAGCATTCGTTCTGTCGACCATATACAGAGGGCTGCTCTCGCTGGTGCTGATATTGTTACACTCCCACCAAAATTGATCGATGAGATGCTTCACCATGACCTCACCGATAAGGGGCTTGCGAAATTTATGGAGGATTTCCACTCCAGCCAAGCTGGAGCAATGAAAAATTAAGAATGAATAATGAAAAAATGGAGCAATTTTAAAATCAATTAATATCTATGACTATTTTCCCAATCACATCAGATATCCCGGAGCTTCAAAAAATAGCTCATCAGCTTCGTCTCGATGTCCTCGAAATGCTCCGCCTTGCTGGTTCTGGACATATAGGAGGGCCATTCGGTATGGCGGATATATTTGCTACTCTCTATTTCTCGTTTCTTAAAACAACTCCAGAGAATCCAACTGATGAGAATCGCGATTATTGTCTCCTCTCGAATGGTCATATATGTCCGATTTATTATGCTTCTCTTGCCCGTCGTGGATTTTTCCCAATCGAGGAAATGCAGAAACTTCGAAAGATTGATTCGCTCCTTCAATGACATCCGAAACTTTGAATTCCTGGAGTTGAAAATTCATCTGGCCCCCTCGGTCATGGTCTTTCTCAAGCGATAGGTATTGCTCTGGCACTTCAGATGGATGGTAAGAAGAATCGTGTTGTTTGTTGTATGTCTGATGGCGAGCATCAGGAAGGGCAGACCTGGGAAGCTGTCATGTCGGCACATAAGTGGAATCTCGGTAATCTCATCGCTATCATGGATTATAATGGGCTTCAAATTGAATGAAAAACAGATGAGATCATGCCACTTGGGAATCTGGCAGAAAAATATAGAGCATTTGGTTGGGGCGTGCGAGAAATCGATGGACATGATTTCGCTCAAATTCTTGAAGCACTGACGTGGGCTGATGCTTGTGAGGGGCCAGCTATGATTGTCGCAAAAACTATTCTTGGGAATGGAGTTTCATTTATGGAAAACAATTGGGCTTATCATGACTGGACAGCGAAGCCAGGGGATGCTGAGAAGGCTTTATTAGAACTGAACTCTGCAAATTAAAAATTAAGAATTAAAAAAGAAAAATGGCGGATTTTTCTCCGTCATTCAGAGGGAGCGTAGCGACCGTGGGAATCCATGGAATAGTATTTGGGATGGATCGCCACGAAATTCTGGTGAATTCCTCGCGATGACAGAGACTTATTTTCGTAAAGATTCCCAGAGTGCGTCGTACATAGTGAGCTGCATCCTTGCGATTGATTCGTTTTGTATTTCCAGGAGTTGCATTTCTTGACTATAGGAGATGAGAAATACTTTGTCTGGAAAAAGTATGATATCTGAAGCAAAAGGATTGATTTCTATCATTCGTATCTGGTATGTTTCAGAAGCAAATTGATTCCGAAAAAGACGTCCTGTTTTTGAGTCGACTATGATGTCTCGAGCGTATCTTTTCTGGCTCGAAAGTGTTTCTCCGATAGACCAGCAAAGTTCCTTGAGTTCAACGAGACTATCATTCTCCACATCAAATACTGATGGATCAAAAAAGCCAGACCAGTTTTGGATGATTTTCATCGAATTGTAGATTTTTCTGATTGCTTCTTGCCCGCTATAAAATGATATCTTTGGTTGATCTTTTGTTTTTGATTGGAGCACACGGAGTTTTGGTATATTTTCTCGAAAGAGGGCGATTTTTTGATCCATGAGTCTATTCCTCTGGAGAAATGTCTCTGCGAGATCTGCTGGATCAATTGCACTAAAATGAAGTATGCCTTTTTTATCACTTTGTGACAAAAACCCTCGCTTGAGAAGATCTCACAGCATGAGGTATGTTGTTGGGCGTTTGATTCCTACTCTACGGGCTATGGTAGAAACAGGACTTGTGCCGAGCGAGAGGCAGGTGAGGTATATTTTTTCCTCTTTTTCTGAGAGCCCAAAATCGCCAAAGTACATAATTTGTATATTTGTCAGAAAATAATGACACAAAATATACTACGTAATTCCTCTTAAATATCAACTAATTTAGTGTATATATTTTTGTATTACTTGTTTTTGTCATAAAAATATATTTAAAATAGATACATTATTTATACTTATACAGTATGCCCCTTATTCCCCCTGGTGAGGAAATCATTGAAACAAAGAAATGTCGACTTTCTGGTAAAGAATTCTTCGTCACTGATAAAGATCTGGAATTTTATGATAAAATTTCCCCTGTCTTTGCAGGAAAGAAATACGCTATCCCAAGTCCGACACTCTGTCCAGATGAACGAATGCGACGGAGATTGCTCTGGAGAAATGAGTATAAGATTTATAAGCGAAAATGTGATGGTACAGGGAAGGAAATTATTTCTGTATTTCGGTCTGATGCGCCGTTTCCTGTGTATGATGCGGATTATTGGTGGTGAGATGCTTGGTCCGGTCATGACTACGCTCTTGATTTTGATTTTTCAAAACCATTTTTTTCACAGTTTCAGACGCTTTTCCATCGTGTGCCACAGATATCACGCTCGGTCATACAAAATCAAAATTCTGACTACGTCAATCAGGCTGGATGGAATAAAGACTGTTATCTCCTTTTCGAGGGAAGCAATAATGAAAAATGCTATTTCAGTCATTGTCTCAACAACTCAAAATCATGCATAGACATGCTTTATTCCATGAGGTGTGAACTCTGTTTTGAGTGTGTAGATTGCACAGGATGTTTCAACACGTTTTTTTCTCAAAACTGTACGAATTGTATCGACTCATACTTTCTCAAAAATTGTATTGGTTGTAAGAATTGTTTCTGATGCACGAATCTGTCTCACAAGGAGTATTATTTTCTGAATAAACCCTGTACCAAAGAAGAATATGAGGAAAAAAAGAAATGAGCCAATATCAAAAATATAGTCGAATTGGAGAAGGTGAAAGGGTATTTCCAGCACCAGGCGTCCACGATGCCGGTGAAGTATTATGAGGGGCAAAAAAATGAGAATGTGAGCGGAGATTATCTCCAAGAGTGTTTCAATTGTTATGGATGTTTTGATCTCTTTCATTGTCGTGATTCTCGATATTGTGCGTATTTCCAAAATGGTAAATCACTCTACGATGTGAATGTATTTGGTGCGGATAAAGGAGGAGAATTGTGTCTTGAGTGCCACGAAATAGGGGATGGAGTCTACTGATTGGCTTTTTGCGATCAGACATTCAATGGGCTCAAGAATTCCTATTATTCCAAGATGTGCGCGAATAATGGTGAAAATCTCTTTGGATGTATCGGTCTCAAAAAAGCGAAAAATTGTATTCTGAATAAAAACTATTCTACTCAAGAATATGAGATGCTCTGTGGTAAAATCATCGATCATATGTCATGAACAGGGGAGTGGTGAGAATTTTTCCCACATGAGCTCTCGCCATTTGGTTACAACGAAACTATTGCTCAGGAATATTTTCCGATGACAGAATCGGAGGCGAAAGAAAAATGATGGAAATGGTATACGGAAGAATCGAAATCCCCATCAGAGCATTCCTACATGCCACTCCCAATCACTCAGTATGATGAAAGAATTGTCGGGTACGATACCGCCCAGAAAAATATTGATGCAATTCTTGGTTCTGTTATTACTTGTGCAGTTACGGGCAAAGCCTTTAAGCTGATAAAACAGGAGTTGCTTTTTTATGTTCAAAATTCGCTCCCACTTCCGATAAAACATCCCGATCAGCGACATAAGGAGAGAATGAGTCTCCGAAATCCCCGTGTCCTGCATGAGCGAAATTGCCCTGAATGTCACAAAGAAATGATGACGACATATGCATCAGAGAGGCCAGAAAAAGTTCTCTGTGAGGAGTGCTATAGAAAACTTGTTTATTAGACCACTCTTCATATCATTTCTTCATGATTCCTTCTGGAGAAAAATTAGCTGAAAAACGTTCCTGCAAACACTGTGAGAAGGTATTTGAAATTACCGATGTTGATTTGAAATTCTATGAAACTCTTCAGATTTCTCCACCAACTTGGTGCCCAGGGTGCCGTTTGATGAGAAAGATGGCATGGTCAAATGAAGGCTTCCTCTACCACAATGAATGTAAAAATTGTAAGAAAAAATTAATCTCCTACATACCTTCTTCTGATACAAAAAAAGTACTATGCATGCCTTGTTATACTTCTGACAGTAATGATCCGCTCTCATATGGTACCAACTACAATCCTCAAAAAAGTATTTTTCTCCAAATGCACGAAATGGGTCGAAATGTCAGATATAAACATCTTGCTGTAGCAGCTAGTAGTGAAAATAGTGAATATGCACACCAAGCAGGTCAGTGTAAAAATTGTTATATGGTTTTTCACACAAATGATGCAGAAGGATGTTACTATGGTTATGCCATAAAAAAGAGTAAAGATTGTATAGATACTTACCGTTGTCACGACTCAGAAAATTGTTACGAATGTATTGATATAAACCGTTGTCACTCGTTGGCGTACTGTCAGGATTGTGATAATTGTTCTGAGATGAGGTTTTGCCGTAATTGCATTGGGTGTAAAAATTGTTTTCTCTGTGTTGGCTTGAAGAATAAAAATTTCCATATTCTCAATCAAGAATATTCTCCTATTGAATACAAAAAACGTATTGAAGAATATAATACGGGCTCTGCAAAAATGAAACAAGTTGCCATAGAACAACTTCAAGAGCTCATACCAAAAAACTTTTTCAAAAATCTTCAACAACTTTTTACCGAAAACTGTACAGGTGACCACATGTTCCAGTGTCAAAACACTTTTGATTCTTTTGATGTGACAAACTTGCAAGATTGTAAATTTTTTTATCAATCTCTTTTTGATGCAAAAAACTGTTATGATATTTATCAATTCTGATGAAATCAGAGTTTCTGCTATGAGGGCGCTATGACGGGCATTAACTCTAGTAACTGTATAAGTGTTTTTTCTGGAACAAAAAATATCAGAGTCGAATACTGCCTTTATTCTTCATCTTGTACTGATTGCTTCGCATGTATTGGTCTCAAAAAAAATCAATACTGTATATTAAATACACAGTATTCAAAAGAAGACTACTTCACTCTCAGGGCAAGAATTATTGAAGACATGAAATGAAGAAAAGAGTGGGGAGAATTTTTCCCTGTGGAATATTCCATTTCAGCCTACAATGAAACAATCGCCCAGCAATGGTTTCCGAAGACTCAAGAAGAAGTTCTCAGACTCGGTTGGAAGTGGCAAAATGATCTACCATGAACGTACGGAAGGGAAACAATTACAGAGCTTCCTGATGATATCAAAAACGCTACTCCTCAACTCGTTCAAGAAACCTGCAAGTGTGAGACTTGTGGAAAAAATTATAAAATCATCGAACAGGAACTAGCTTATCTTTACAAAAATAATCTCCCTCTTCCCAGGGAATGTTTTAATTGCAGGCGAGATAAGAGGTTTCAAATGAGAAATAAACGAATTATGAGAAATATGGCATGTCATGAATGTTGAAAAGTAGCCCCCACCACCTATCCAGGAAATTTCACAGGTAAGATTTGCTGCGAGGAGTGTTACAGAAAGCTTGTGTATTAGATTTTCTAGACTTCCTCAGTTTGCTGGGTTGAATTTCTTGCATTTTTCTCACCACGAACATAATAAACCAAGGAACACTCAAACTTAGTAAACTTTTTCTCCCATGTGCTGAATTGTCGCCACTATTGGCAAAAATAACCCAGAGCCTCTTCTCTATCAGTGACTCAAAAATCTCGAATACCGTGGATATGATTCTGCGGGGTTTATGACGATTGAACCCGATCAGACCGTTCGTCTTGTCCGAGAGATTGGCGAAGTCAGCCATCTCTTGCCACATATACAGCAGGATTCATCAGCTTGCATCGGTATCGGTCATACTCGATGGGCTACACATGGAGGCGTCACTCAGAACAATACTCATCCACATCATTCCATGAAGAGAGAGATTTACCTCGTTCATAATGGTATTATCGAGAACTACAAGGTCCTCGCTGAAAAACTTCAAAAAGCGGGCTATACGTTTTATGGCCAAACAGACAGCGAAGTCCTGGCGAACCTCATCGAGTATTGTCTCGTGAGTACAAAAGACGTCAAAAAGGCTATTCTCTTAGCACTTTCTCAGGTGACTGGTACCTATGGTCTCGCTATAGTGTCGCCCTCTGATCCACACCATCTCTATGCTGTTCGTCGTGGTTCACCCCTGATGATGAGCGTCATCGAGGGCGGTATCATGGTTGCGAGCGATCCTCATGCTTTCCCAGAAGCGGATCCGACGGTGATTCCTATGGAGGATGGAGAATTTGCAACACTGAATATCGACGGTTCGTATACACTGGAATCTGTGAATGGTGAGATTATCACCCGTGAGGCACTGAAGCTAGAAATCTTTCAAGATACGAGCGACTCAAGCCGATATGACCATGCTATGCTCTCTGAAATCATGGAACAAGGAGATGTCATCGAAAATACCATCAGAGGTCGTATCAATTTTGAGACAGAGCAGGTGACACTTGGCGGTATCAGAACTGTGATGCCACAATTGCTTACAAAAAAAGAAATCATCATTGTTGCGTGTGGAACGAGCTATTATGCAGGATTGGTTGGGAAGAATTTTCTCCAAGAAATCGCAGGTGTCCCATGTCGTGTCGAGATAGCGAGTGAATTTCGCTATAGTAAACAGTTCTGGAACAAGGATACAGTATTGCTCGTCATTTCTCAATCTGGAGAAACGGCTGATACACTTGCTGCTCTCCGGGAGGCAAAACACCGAGGTGTGATGACTCTGGGTATCGTTAATGTTCCAGGTTCTACGATTGCACAAGAAACTGATGCAGGGATCTTCACTCATGCAGGAAAAGAAATCGGTGTTGCTTCGACGAAGGCTTTCACGGCACAAATCACAGCGTTACTCATGATGGCTCTCGCTATAGGCGAGAGAAAAGAGCTCGATGTTCTCACAAAATCCAGAATACTCAAGGCGTTTCGACTTATCCCAGACCATATTCGTACTGTCATCGCTGATACAACAAAAATCCGAGAACTGGCTGAAAAACTCTCGACATACGACCACTGTTTTTTCCTTGGTCGTTATTATCAATCACCAATTGCGTGTGAAGGATCTATCAAATTCAAAGAAATTACCTACATCCACTCCGAAGCATACCCTGCCGGAGAACTCAAACATGGTCCACTCGCGCTCATCAGTGAAAAATTTCCAAGTATTGTCTTGAACCCGACGGATGCACTCTATGATAAAACAGCTTCTGCGATTCATGAAGTGCAAGCACGAAAATGACTCGTATTCACTATCGGAAATGGTGATGATTCTACTATCCAGATACCAGAAACTATAGATATTCTCTATCCGTTTTTGACGGTTATTCCTTGCCAATTATTGGCGTATTATACCGCACTGAAACTCGGCAGGAATATCGATAAACCACGAAATCTCGCAAAAAGTGTCACAGTAGAATAATTCATTTTATGAAACGAGTAATCCTCATACATGGCTGGCAGGGGCAACCTGGTAATCATTGGAAGGGTTGGCTGAGAAAAAAACTTGAAGTTCAAGGGGTAGTTGTTGTTGAGCCAGAAATGCCCAATTCCTCAAATTGGCCAACTGATTGGATACATACATTGGCAGAAGTGGTATGAATTCCTGATGATGAAACTCTCCTCATCGGACATAGTCTCGGTTGTCCAACGATTATATTATACCTTATGTGACTGAGGGGAAATGAGAAAGTCCTCGGAACAATTCTTGTTGCTGGATTTTCGTCAAAACTTCCAGGTCATGATGCTCTCCATCTATGGGATTTTGAACCAGAGAAAGTCAAAAAAACGAGAGAACATTGCAATAATTTTATCAGCATAGTATCTGATGATGATCCTGCTGTGCCTCTCGAAAAAAGTGAAGAATTGAATGAGCTGGTGGGAGGGGAGATTATTTTGGAACATAAAAAATGACATTTTTGTGAAGAGGATGGCGTGAGAGAATTGCAGTCAGCGTATGATGCTGTGATGGATATTTTTTCACATAAGTAATATGATCCCTCCTGGAGAAAAAATCATCGAAACCAAAAAATGTAGGCTTAGCGGACAGGAGTTTTTTGTGACGGACAAAGATCTCGAATTTTACGATAAAGTGTCACCTATTTTTGCTGGCAAGAAATACAGCATCCCAAGTCCGACACTGTGCCCTGATGAGCGCCTCAGAAGGCGTATGATGTATCGTAATGAAATAACGCTTTACAAAAGAATCTGTGACCTCACAAGCAAGACCATTATTTCACTCTATAGTCCAAAATATACGTGACCAGTCTATGATATAAAATCGTGGTGGTGAGATACGTGGAATCCTCTCGACTATGGTCGGGATTTTGACTTCTCAAAAACGTTCTTTGAGCAATTCCAAAACCTTTCTGAATCTGTGCCACATCCTGCTGCTGTCAATGATAATGGGCTCGCGAGTGAGAACTGTGAATACACCAATGACTGTTGGTATGCGAAGGATTGTTATCTCGTGAGTTGTGCATGGAGAATGCGCGAGTGCTACTATTGCCATAAGACGCTTGCTGATCTCGAAAATTGCATTGATTGCGAGTGACCTCTTACCGAATCTCAGCACTGTTATGAGTGTATCGTGGGATCGAAACTTTCTCATTGTTTTTTTCTGACGAATTGCCACAACTGCTCGAATTGCAGTTTTGGCATCAACCTCATCGGCTGCAGGAATTGCTATGGATGTTCCAACCTTGTGAACAAAGAGTATCACTTTTTCAATCAATCGCTCTCAAAAGAAGCGTATCTTGATGCGATGAACCATATCTCTTTTCTCGAATGAAAGAACAAATTTGAAGCACTGCTTCCTGATATTTTTTACAAAGAGAATTGTAATATAAACTGCGAAAATTGTGCTGGTGAATATCTCTTCCAGTGCAAAAATTGTTATGAATGTTTTGAAGCCTACAAGGCGCTGGATTGCAAGTATTATCAGACTGCTGATACAGTCACCAATTGTCATGATGTTCTCATTTCTGGCCTTTGCCAATGGAACTATGAGAATCTCACCTGTGATGAGGGAGGAATGACTCGGTTTTCGATTTACTCTTCGAAGTGTCGAGATACCCTCTACTCCGAGCTTTGCCATAGTTCGGAAAACCTCTTTGGATGCGTTGCTCTTCGACGCCATCAGAAAAATGCCGTTTTTAACAAGCTCTACAGCCAACAAGAATACGAGATTCTCTGCGGAAAAATGATAGATCATATGCAGTCAACAGGGGAGTGGGGAGAGTTTTTCCCACACAATAGGACTCCGTATGCCTACAATGAAACAATAGCGCAAGAATATTTCCCCATTACTGCTGATATCGCAACGCGACAGGGCTGGGGATGGCATGTCGATCAGATGGAATCATTTGGATGACTGACCACGGTACCTCTTCCTATCGAACAGTATAGTGAAAAAATTGTAGGCTATGAAACAGCACAGAAAAATATTGATTCACTTCTCTCATCTGTTATCGTCTGTTCGATGTCAAAAAAACCATTTAAAATACTTCCAAAAGAGCTCGCATTTTACATCGAACACAATCTCCCAATACCAACGAGACATCCTGATGAGCGGAGTCGCGATCGAATTTCCAAGAAAAATGGGCGGAACCTCATTCAGAGAGCTTGCATAGAATGTAGCAAAACAGTTATCACAGCATATCCGAATAACAGACGAGTCTTGTGTGAGGAATGCTATAGAAAATTAGTTCATTAATACCACATGTAATCGTAGAAGGTAGAAGTAGATTGGATTATCTTATAATTCCTCTCTACAATTACATCTACAGCTACCTCTCTTTTTTATAATAATAGTTCCCATGTTCCTTCCTCCTGGAGAAAAAATTGTCGAAATAAAGAAATGCAGAATTTCTGGTAAGGAGTTTTTTGTGACCGACAAAGATCTCGCATTTTATGACAAAATTTCTCCTGTTTTCGGAGGAAGAAAATATGTCATTCCAAGTTCAACGCTCTGTCCGGAAGAACGAGAAAAGAGGAGGCTCCAATGGAGAAATGATCGAAAGCTCTATAAGCGAAAATGTGATAAAAGTGGAAAAGAAATTATCTCCATGTTTGCGCCTGATAAAGACGTCTGTGTGTATGAAAATACAGTCTGGTTTTCCGATGCGTGGTCGCCCTACGAATTTGGGAGAAGTATGGATTTCTCACTCCCAGCTTTTGCCAATTTTCAGAGCCTGCTTCGGGTCATACCAAATATCAGTCTCTCATGAATCGATAATCAAAATTCTCCTTACGTAAATCACTCTGCCTGGAATAAAAATTGTCATCTCATATTTTATTCAGACCATAATGATGGTTGCCAATATCTCGATAATTCTTTTCACAACAAAGACTCGAGAGATTCATCGTTTATCATGCGCTCAGAGTTGTGCTATGGTTGTTATTCGTGTCTAGATTCTTACAACCTTTTTTGTTCCAAAAATTGTCATCACTGTCGGGATTCTTTTTTCCTCGAAGAATGTAGTAATTGTGTGCATTGTTTTGGTTGTGTGGGTTTGCATAGCAAGGAGTATCATTGTTTCAATGAACCACTCAAAAAGGAGGAATATGAAGAAAGAGTCGGCTCTCTTGCATTTACTACCTATGCAGATATAGCACGTACTCATGATCTGGTTCGTCAAAAGTTATCTTCTTTTCCACGTCGGTATTATTCGGGTAATAAAAATGTAGATTTTTCAGGTGATTATCTCAGTGAAAATGAACACGTCTACAATTCTTTTAACGTCGAGAAATCCAGGAATTGTAACTATGTGTTTGAGAGTCAGAATTGTCGTGATTGTATGGACGTGAATGGTTGGGGATGATCTGGTTTGGAACTCGGTTATGAGAGTTTTAGCCTCTGAGATGGTACCTATCATGCTGCTTTTTGTGATACAATTTTTGGCTGACAGAAACAGGCTTTTTATTCTCAATGGTGTGGTAGCGGAGAAAATGTATTTTTTTGTTCTGGTGTGCGACATGGAAAAAATGTCATCCTCAATAAACCCTATTCGACCCAAGAATACGAAGATTTGGCGGGAAAGATCGTAGACCACATGATTGCTACAAAGGAATGGTGAGAATTTTTCCCACATGAGATCAGTCCATTTGGATACAATGAAACAGTGGCTCAAGAATATTTTCCTATGACAGAAGAGGCAGTGAAAGCAAGATGATGGAAATGGTACGATACGCCTGAGAAGTCTTTTGATAGTTGAGTTGTGCAACCACTTCCGATACGAGAATATGACGAGAGGCAAGTGGGCTATGATGTGGCGCAAAAAAATATTGATGAACTCCTCGCTTGAGTAGTGAAGTGTGAAGTCACCGGGAAACCATTTAAGATTATTCGTCAAGAGTTAGCCTTCTCTATAGAACACTCTCTCCCTATTCCCACCAGACATCCAGATCAGCGCTATCGAGAGAGAATGGATATGAGAAATCCACGAATACTTCACGAGAGGACTTGCCAAGAATGTCAGAAGGCTATAATGACTACCTATGCTCCGGAGAGACCTGAAAAAGTTCTCTGTGAAGAGTGTTACCGAAAAATTGTTTATTAAATAATTATGCTTCTCTCAAATTGGTCCGACGAGTCATCACTGACAAAAAAATCTATCCGTGCAGGATGGTGAGAGGGGATTGTCCAGCTTGCCCGCGAGAATCCACATGTTGTTGTGCTCAATGCTGACCTTCCTGGTTCGCTCAAACTCGAAGGGTTTATACACGAATTTCCTGAACGGTATTTCCAAGTCGGCGTGGCGGAGCAAAATATGGCAGGTATTGCCACTGGTATGGCACATGCGGGTAAGGTACCCTTTATCACCTCGTTTGCTGCCTTTAGCCCTGGACTTAATTTCTCACAGATTCGCCTGGCTGCGATGTCTCACCTTCCACTCAAAGTCGTCGGGAGTCACTATGGTCTCAATGTAGGACCTGATGGCGCCAGCGCTCAGATGGAGGGGGATATTGCTCTGATGCGGGCGCTTCCAAACGTTCGTGTGTTTTCTCCTGCTGACTACAATCAAGCGATTCAGATAGTTTCGGCTATGGCAGAAGGTCACGAGACGGATTATATCCGTGTGACTCGGGCTGATTTTCCAGTGTTTCTCGATCCAACTGTACTCCCTGAAATTGGGAAAGCGCAGAAACTTCTCGACGGAAAAGATGTGACTATTATCGCCACAGGCTCTATGGTCTATGAGTCTCTTCAGGTAGCACAAATGCTTATTGCAACTGGCAAAACTGTCGACTTTCTCAATATCCACACCATTAAACCACTCGATCGCGAAAGTATCGTTGCTTCCGCTCAAAAAACAGGAAAGGTCGTTGTTATCGAAGAGCACAATGTCGAATGAGGTCTCGGGGATGCTGTTGCTTCTGTCCTCTCTGAAAATCATCCCACGAAGCTTCTGAAAATCGGAGTCCAGGATACATTTGCAGAGTCTGGCACACATCGTGAGCTCTGGAAAAAATATGGTCTCGATAGAACAGTTATGTTACCAAGGATAGAGGCGTGGATGGTGAGTTAGTTGATGGGCAGGTCAAGAGATTCACAAACTCTTTGGTGATGAGTGCGTAAAATTTCTATTGTTTTAGGTCCTGTACTGCGTTCTTTTGCAAGTCTAAAGATGAGCTCCGCTGCGCTGTCTCTTTTTATTGGGGCAAGCCCTTCGATATGTTCTGCTAATTTAACCATAGCGGTAGTACTTATAGTGATCATCCTTGAATCAATTCCCAATACATCTTCGGGAAAGTTGTGCATTTCCGGTGATAATCCTGCCTCTGCTATCCTTTCTTGTATAGTTCATTCTCGTATACCAAGAGCTGCAAATACTCTATCGATATATGCTCACATTGTTTGGATACGAATAGGTGGCTCATCGTTTACTTCACTTGCAAGTATTCTAAATAAAATTCGACTAGTTCATTGAGCTCCTTCATTTGTAGTATCTATTGGAGGAGGCGTAAGTCCCAAAAAATTTTCAAGTTGAGGGTATTTAGAAAAGGGGTTCATGCAGGAGAAATTATATTTTTAAACTTTATAAATTATATTTATAACATAAGAAATACAACAAATTAGTCAGTCTTGCTTTTCATATGGTTTTTGTATCATCAGAGTATGCTTCGAACTATTGCTTATATTATCTTTTTGTGTACAGGGCTTTTTGCCCTGACTCTGATAGTGCTTTTTTTCCGTTCTCAGAATGGTTTTGTGACAAAAGGTGTCGTCACAGGAAGTAAAAATTCTGGCACAATTATCAGTGCAAGCGTCAATGAAAAAGTGCTCGATAAAGTGAACAAGTGATATAAATTTCGCTCATCTCAGCAAAACGATGTTTTTGGTGCCTTTATCTTCAATTTTCCTGTTGATATCAGAGTGGCAGAACGTGTTCGCATGTATGTCTTTGAAAATGATTATGCGCTCATCAGACGCAACCTACTTCTCCTCGCACCGATGTACAATTTTCAGGATACAACTGATTTTTTTGGGAAGACGATGTTTCTCAATGATAAAAATAGTGATGGACAGATTGTGCGATTTATTACAGAAATTGATGGACATGCTGTCGGCTTTGAAGTCCTCCGTGATGAGTATGAGCACCTAAAGAGTTTGCTTTTACCGTAATTTTTTTATACTTCCTCTATAACTCCTATCCCTCGTCCTATGGCAAAGAAGCACCAGTTGACCCATGAAGGTCTCGAAAAACTCCATCTCGAGCTCGATGATCTCCGCAATGTAAAACGTGTCGAAATCGCAGAAAAACTCAAAATAGCTATCGCCTATGGTGACCTCTCAGAAAACTCTGAATACCAGTCAGCTCGTGATGAGCAGGCTGCTGTGGAACTCCGCATCTCTGAAATAGAGGACATCCTCGAGAACTATGAAATCCTCGATACAGACAAGAAAGCAAAGAAAAATAACGTCATCACTATCGGGTCTAAATTCACACTCAGAATGGGTGATGAGAAAGGTTCAAAGACGCAAGAATATATCCTCGTTGGTAGTACAGAAGCTGACATCCTCGAAAACAGAATCTCCAATGAATCACCTCTCGGACAGGCTGTCATGGGTAAATCAGAAGGGGAGATGGCAGAAGGTGTCGCTCGCGCAGGAAAATTTGCTTATAAAATCATGGAAATTGCCTAAATGAATTACTTTTTCGCACAACATATTATCTTCATACCGTTTGCTGCCTACGTGGTTGCAACACTCTTAAAAGGTCTTTTTTTGTCACGAAAAAATGTATTTAATCTCTCAGCAATGCTCTCCACAGGAGGCATGCCGAGTGGTCACTCAGCTCTCGTATCGAGCCTCGCTACGTCTATTGGTATCAAATACGGTCCACTCAGTGATCTCTTTGTCCTCTCTCTCGTTTTCGCAGCTATCGTCATCTATGATGCTATGAATATCAGATTTCAATCTGGTCTCCACGCTCATGCACTCAATAAAATCAAAGGCGAAAAACAACTCAATGAATCTCTCGGACACCTCCCCTCAGAAACTCTCGTCGGTAGCATGATAGGTGTTTTTGTGGCTGCAGTTTTGATGCAGATATAATCTTGCTTACTCGTCCGAGAAGATGTATAATATCTACATGCAACCTTGATACGTATCTGATTTTCCCTCTGAACAGAAAAATGCTATAGAAACTGCTGCTAGAGATGGTACAGCTGTTTTTACATTAAAAGATGTAAACTATTTAATAAAACAAAAAAAAGAGGGTTTTTTGGTGAGTGCAACTTCCGTTATTTGATGAGATATTATTGGTAGTTCTTTCACACATATTTCTGGACAACACTATTCTATCAAAGTCGATCCTAAGTTTCGCTGACGCGGTATTGGAAAAATACTTTTTTCGACGAAACAGGCCCTTGATGGCTTATTAAGAAAGGAATGGTCGTGACGCTACTCACGTATATTTTTCCTCATTAAACATGGCTATATACCTATTGCTCGGATATCTGCTGTGCATAATCCTTCTATTGATAGATTATTATTTGCTACAGAGACGAAAACTATAATTGAAGGTTTACGCTACTTCTACCATGATAAACGTGTTTGAGAACATACCTCAGATAGATGCCCTTATTGTGTTCGTATGCTTTATGCTCCAAATGAAGCAAAAAAACTTTTGCACTCTATAGAATCAATAAAAAATTAGTTCTTTATTATTTTCCCAATCTCACTCCACACCGCTTCTCGTGGTTGCTCACCGTTGATAGTGTAGTATTCGACTCCATCGGCTTTCCAGCTGTCGAGGAGGGGAATGATGTCGGTGCGGTACCAGGCAAATCGCTTGTGAATCTTTTCTACATCTTGGTCATCGATACGGATAACGAGTTTATTACCTGTTTCAGGATTGGTATCTCCCTCGAAATCGCTTCCAAATATCTCTTTTGTAACCGGATCCATCTTGCGGCCCTGGAGGCGTCGGAGTGCTTCTTCTTCGGTCAGAGTGATGTGGATGACGATATAGTCTGTGGTGATGGCATCGAAGAACTTCCTCTGGGCAATATTTCGGACTGCTCCGTCGATGAGGATGTGGTCATTTGGATGATTTTCGATAAATTCCTTTATCAGATCAAAAATGATAGCATCTGGAGTCATTTTTCCATGTGGAACGGTATCTGCCACTTCCTGATAGTGTTTATGGGATGGGTTTTCGAGGACAGCGCGCAGGATAGCGCCTGTTTCGAGGCTGATATAGCCGTAGTTTTTGTTGATGAGAGCGGCTTGTGTGCCTTTCCCGGAGCCCTGGATACCCATGAGCATGATATGCTTTCGCATAAAATATGAATTATAAATTATGAATTATGAGTTCAGAGCCCATAAAAACCCTCGGAGTATATATACCAATCCAAAATCTTCAAACCACAATCTCATATTTTCAGTAAAAATCCTCTCTTTTGCCTTTTTCTATGCACTTTTTCCTTGAGCGAAGCGATTTTGACTTGCTAGATTTAAAAAATATATACAATACAGCCATCTTAATCCAAAATTATGATTGCAGTTATCGAAACAGGCGGAAAACAGTACATCGTCAAGCAAGGTGATATCATCACAGTTGATAGACTCGATGAGACAGTTGAAAAGCACACTTTCACACCACTCCTCGTCGCAGATGAGAATGGTGGGACAAAGATCGGTGCTCCTCTTCTCGATGGTGCAAAAGTAGAATGCAAGGTCACAGAACACACACGTGGCGACAAAGTCCGTGTCTTTAAAATGAAATCAAAAAAACATTACCATCGTACAGCAGGTTTCCGCGCTGCACAGACAAAACTCGAGATCACTTCGATCAGCGCGTAGTTTGTTTCTAATATTTTTGCTTGTTTCCAAAAACTCTTTCAAAGTATCTTCGCGAGCGTCGTGCTCTTCGTCGAGCACGGATGAAACGCGTCAGACTCTCTAACTCTCTGTTCCTCACGGGTTTGATAGTGCTTTTGCCTATCTATCCAGTCTTTGGTTCAGTTCTCTATGATGGTTCTCTTCGTGGTGCGCTCGGTGATCAGATTGATAAAACAACTATTATTGATACCGTGACTGATTATGCGGATGAAAATGCTCTCTCGCCTGATAATACCAATGAGGCACGTCATGACTGGACAGGAAGAAAGGAAATAGAATTCTATATAGTACAAAATGGGGATACTATTGATCAATTGGCTACAGATTTCAATCTCGCACGCAATAGTATTCGTTGGTCGAACAATATCTCTGGCAATCTGCTGACTATAGGGCAAAAACTCGCCATACCTCCTGCGGACGGTATTATTTACACCACAAAACAGGGTGATACCCTGGGAGCTATAGCCAGAAAGTATAAAGTATCGACCGAAAAGGTTCGTATTACCAATACGATAGGTGATGATATCCACGTTGGGCAACTTCTTTTCTTGCCAGGTGCTCAACCTCCAGTTATCGTCCCTGATGTTGTCCGACCGACCCCTTCAAATGCAAAATTTGAGCTCAAGGTCGTCAATCCAGGGGGAGCAGGATTTGTCCCAGGACAGTGTACATTTTTTGTAGCAAAATATTGGCCAGTGAAGTGGAGGGGAAATGCACGAGCCTGGTTCAAAAATGCAAAAGCTGCATGATTTCAGACCGGTCAAACTGCTCGTGTTGGTTCCATCGTCGTCTGGTATGGACCAGGCTACAATCTCACGTATGGACACGTCGGTATTGTCATGAGCATCGATGCAAAAAAATGAACTATGATTATCAAGGATATGAATTATACTGGGCCATGGCAGATCACGACCCGTGAAGAAAAAATCAAAAATAAGTACATCGTAGGATTTATCTATCATCCGTAATCCATGACTCGTCGTCAGTTTTCTACTCGCCTGCGTCGTCGTCAACAGCTTCGTCAGAAGTCGCTCAATAATATTGTTTTATTTCTGGTAGTTCTCATACCTATCTATCCAGCATTTTGATCATACATGCAAGATTATACGGGAGCCGTTGTCCGGGGACAATACGATAAGTCGACGATTATTAATGCCTATGACGGTACTACAGGTCAGGAGACGTATGATATACTCGATGTCGTCAATACTGATGGCAGTTCCGAGCCTGAATCATCAGAAACTACTCAGCCCGAGCCCGTCGTTCAGCCTCCCGAGACACGCCCTGTTGTTGTGGAGGAGCCAAAAACTACTGATAAAAAGAAAGTTCTCTATCCTACTCATACTGTTGCACGAGGGGATACACTCTCTACTATCGCTCAGAAATACAATGTTTCTGTAAGTGACTTAAGAGGGGTAAATGAGATACGTGGTACCAATCTCTCGATTAATCAGAAATTACTCATTCCTCGTATCAATGGAGTGCAGTACACTGTGCAGAAGTGAGATTCCCTCTCAACTATTGCACAAAAATATTGAATTGCTGACTCAAATACTATCCTCTTGGCCAACTCTCTCGAGCAACGGAGTATTCTCTCTGTAGGGAAGATACTTCTCCTGCCAAATCCTACGAAAGATCCAAATAAAAAAGTAATCGTAAAAGTGCCTGAGAAAAAACCTGTTGCAGTCGTGAAAACAGTCGTACCAGCTGTCAAAAAAGTCGTACCAGTGGCTGTACAGAGAAATGCACCGAATACACAAAAAACTATTAGTTATGGTGGATACTCTCTCGATCTCAAAGTCGAAAAATGATGTCGTGGTTTTGTGTGGTGAAATTGTACGTGTTTTGTCGCTAAGTATAAAAACGTTACCTGGCATGGAAATGCAAAAGATTGGCTCAGAAATGCTCAAAAACAAGGTATACCAACAGGAGATACGCCAAAACCAGGTGCTATCATCGTCTATCATGGTCCAGGATTTCCTCCTGCGTATGGGCATGTCGGTATTGTCATGGAGGTCAATGATGATGGCATGATTATCAAAGATATGAACTACCGAGCGCTCAATGAAGTCACAACAAGACGCGAGACTTTCGATAATCCAGCTATCATAGGATATATTTACGTAGATTAAGGCTTTTTTGCAAGTCGTTCTTCCTCCGAAATCTTTTATTTAAGAAGGGAATTGTATACAATAGCCAGTAGCTATTTTTGGTTTTTTTCGTGCCTCTTTTTATACAAAAAATTATTGCGTGGTTTCTCATAGGGCTTCTCTTCTTTGAGGCTACTTTTCGTATACCTTTTTTACTGCCTGAAGTAGAGGCTCTTGAGGCACAAAATCACGAGGACATTGTTTCGATTTTAGTAGAAGAACAGCTTTTCAAAAAAATGTCTGCTGATATAGACACGTATGCTAGACGTATCCAAGCTCAGTTACCTCGCACCCGTACTGTGATCCTGACCTACGCAAAAGACGCACATCCATTTCTCATCGCCTCTGCTAATGAACGCCTCTATACGAGCGGACTTCCAGATCATGGATCGAAAACACAAAAACTCGTTGGAACTATTTTGGTCTGACATGTGCCTATTCCTGTTGTCCACAAAGATGGCCGTGATTTTCTCTCGATATATCCTTATACAGATTTTTCACAACCAAACTTTTTTTGGAACTGGGATACCAACAGATACGAATACATAGGTTATAAACCAAAAGACCCTCGTCCCGATATATGGCATTCTGTCATTGATCCAAATTCTGGAAATATTGATACTGATATTTCAAAGATCCGAACTTTCCTGTCTCGAGTCTATGATTATGACGCAAAAAAGGGTCAATATCAAAACGTAGGCAAGGACCCACAAGTTCTCTACATGGATTCTCAGGCCGAATCACGAGCTATTAGCCCAGGGCTTCTTGGCGTCTACGAGAAGCTCCATGTGCCTCAGCAAGAAAACCTACTCTACCACCGATATACGCGACAGTTTGCTCAGTATTTTTATTCCATGTATTTGTCCCTCATGAATTCCCAGGGAATGAATACGGTTATGCCATTTTCTGACTGGAAAAAATCTGGCTCTTCTGTTGCGTCTTTCCTCGATCATGCTGGAGACATCACGACAAAGGTTTTTGGCGATGAACTCATTGTGCCTTTTCTCCAGGTAATCAATGAGAAATATCTCGGTGACGTCACACGCTGGGTCCACAATACTGGTCGATATTATAACGGTTACTCTGATGTGAGTGTTGATACGATTCCAGAAATGATTTCAAAAAAAGATGAGCTCACTGGGCAGATCCTCAAACAACTCAATGATACGCTTGAAAAAATCATCGATACATACATTGACCAAAACATGGCAATGGACATACCGCTCCTGGCGAGTCGCGATCAGAAAAAAACTATTACTGAAAAAGTCGGGCTCCGTTGGGTGAGTCAAGTGTTTGATTATACCTATGACAATTATTTTTATGGAAAAAAGGCAGCTGACATAACTGATGCAAGTCAGTGTAGTCTCATCCGTGGTTCTACTTTTGGGTGATATAATACTCGTGTCGAAGTCAATCATGGCTATACGATGACTGATGCACAAACGGACATGAAGAAACTGAATCAGGATGTAGCTGCTGGTATTAGTTGCAAAAACCCCACTCAATCATATTGGGGGGGAAATAGCCCCATCAACGCAAAATATACTGATGGGGAAGTATCGCTTGGTACTCATCGGTATGATGATTTTTCTCAACCTATACTCGATCTCTCTGGCGGAAATACCACAGCAGATGCTCTCGCATCACCCCTCGATTGTCTCAAGCAGGATCTCATACTTCGTCCATACAAATACACAAGTGTTACCGGAACGATATATCCCTGGCCAACTGAAACGAGTGGAGCGAGATATTCCTGTATTACTGATTTCAATGAAACAACGCCATATCCAGTTTCCCTCAATCCATCTCCAGAAGGGGGTGAAAATATTCTCACTAGCCTCATTTCTTGTCCTCCATCTCCACAGAGCACAGCAAATATTTCTTTGCTTGATAGGACATGATGATCCTTGGCAACATGTCAGACAAATGGTCTAACAGGCACATACAAACGTATCTCTTCACTGGTGAAACACGCAGATCCATCTCTCGACGTCTATGCAGAGCAGCTCAAAGCAATATCTGCTCCACATATGCCAGTAGATGAAGAGCGATATGTCTCATACCTTGATCGTGAGGGGAGAGAAGGGTCACTGGTATATCCAAATTTGTTTGATATTTCCATTGCTCATACAGATAGTGATGATGTAGTGGCACAAAAAATTACCGCTCTGCTCTCCGCTACAAATGCTCAATTGGTTCCAGGAAAGGCTTTTGCTGGTACACATCCGTGGAGCAATCTGGTGGGGTCTTCTGCGTCCGCGCCACGTCTATCGGATGTGATCCTCAATAATTCAGATATCAAGGCAGGCCTCATCGATGCTCTTCGTTGGAGAAATCTCGACTCTGAAGCAAAATATGCTCATGTATTTGACCTCACACTTGATGTTCCAAAGACGCAGTCCAAACTGATCCTCCCTGATAAAAAAGATGTCTATGAAATTTCCTATCTCGGTGGGCAAGGAGATGCACGTAATTTTGCATTTGGTTTTTCACCAGAAGAGAAAACAGAAGTACCTGATTGGGTAAAAAATCTGCAGGCCCTCCATGCTGCCTACAATAATAGCGTTGAACCTCTTTCGTCTGACACTCCTTCAGATTTTAGTCTTTCAGCTGCTGAGATTTCTGCCCTTACCAATGGTGGAGGTGATACTTCAGGGCAGGTGTTTGAATGTGGTGATCCAAATGGTGTCGTCATATGGAAGTGGTTGAGTGCCATACAATGTTGGCTCGCCAATCTCTTGAAAACCAAATGGTTCGTACCAAAAATAGATGATCTCTTTCCTGAACCACCATCCATTACTGTCTCACTCAATGGTCAGGCATCATGGACAACAAAGACAAAAGCCGATATACCATATACTGATGATAACAATAATGGGGTTTCTGATTATGTGGAAAATAATACGCGCACACTGTCACTCTCGAGCACGCTTTCGGATACTATTATTGATATCAACCAAACAGTACGTGTTGATGCTACTCTGGAAAATGCTACCAGTATCATCAATGATGATGGTTCGCGTATTGATCTCTTTATAACAGAAATAGATGATCTTGATACAAAAAAGAAATACTATCCAACTGATAAAAATTGGAATCAAATACAAGACGAGTATATCAATATTTCTGGTTCACCTACACTCAAAGACGGCCATGTTTCATGGATAATGGAGGGGAAGAATAATCATCGTGCTCGTATTTACACTGAATCACGTATTTATTCTGCGAATAAAGTTTTCCTCAGTTCCGAGACAAGTATTCTCCTGATCTGACCGACAGTGCTTCCCGTGACATTGCTCAGCTCAGCCAGTATGACTTCGCCTCAAACACTCGAGGCCGGAGATGTTCAAGGTATATCACTCGTTATAGGGGATGTATCTCCTATGCCGACGAAAATTGATATAGATATATCGGATTATGTGACTGGCAAACAACTTATCACACTCAAAAATATCGCTCTTCAGAATAATGGTGCACGTATACCCACTACTG
>CAZLKD010000001.1:0-24818 GCA_964560015.1 uncultured Candidatus Peribacteria bacterium | reverse complement strand
GAGAATCCATCCGAGCTTAACTGATCTTTTTTCAGATCTCTGCTGGGAATTATAGCTCTCGTGAATATAATTCTCACATGCTTTTATCTATTTTCTTTCTCATAGCGGGTCTCGCGATACTGATAAAAGGTGCTGATATCCTCGTTATTGGTTCTGTCTCTATTGCAAAAAGATTCGGCATCTCAAGTCTAGTTATCGGTCTTACCATCGTTGCTTTTGGGACATCTCTCCCAGAGCTCATAGTCAGCACCTTCGCGAGCTTCAAAAATAATAGCGATATTGCTCTAGGCAATATCGTCGGATCAAATATATCAAATATTCTTCTGATTCTGGGGCTTACCAGTGTTCTTTCTACCATACCCGTGAGGGATTCAACAGTATGGAAGGAGATACCATTTTCTCTCCTTGCTATCGTTGCCGTTGGTCTCCTCGGTGCCGATATTTATTTTGGTCAGGGTGATAATAATCTCATTAGTCGCTCTGATGGTCTGGTGCTTCTTCTCTTTTTCGTGATATTTCTCTATTACGTCTTTCAGATTAGTCATGACGAAGAGAATGAAGACAAAGGCGTAAAACTCTACACAAATTGGATGACATTTCATTTGATTGCAGGTGGTTTGATAGGACTTTTTGTCTGAGGAAATATGTTTGTTGATGGAGCAGTTCATATGGCAGAGCTTTTATGAATGTCTGAGAGAATTATAGGGCTTACTGTTGTTGCGATAGGTACATCTCTTCCCGAGCTCGTCACTTCTATTGTTGCAGCACGTAAGGGACAAAATGATATCGCTGTTGGTAATATCGTCGGATCAAATATATTTAATATTTTCTGGGTCCTCGGAGCATCGGCTATTATTAGTCCTGTACGAATACAATCAGCCTCTTTTGTAGACATATGAGTATGTATTGGCGCATCAACACTCTTATTTCTCGCTCTCCTAATTGGTCAAAAAAACCAGCTCGAGAGATGGCAGTGACTCGTATTCGTGATGATGTATAGCGCCTATATTACCTATCTTTTAGTGAGGTAAATCAAAAACACATTTGAGTATCTCTTGTGCCGTATTAACTGAGGTGAGCTCACGATCTCACCCAATACCTGGGGATGCATTCACCTCCAAGACAATACCCCCAGTCTCAACAAGGGGAAGTGTCGGATCTGTCGACATAATATCGATACCACAGATGCCCAGCTTTAAAAAATCAGCAATATGAAGACACATATTCTTTATTGATGGATGAAGAATATCAGTAATTTCTTCTATAGTTCCTCCAGTTCATAGGTTAGAGTTTCCTCGAAGCTCTAGAGTTTTCCCAGACTCGAGAACATTCTCAAGGATATATCAATACTTTGCTATATGATTTTGGAGCTCATCGTCTACTTTGATAAGTCCGAGAGGTTTATTGTATCACTCACCGCGAAGAGGATGGGTCGAATTTTCTTTTTTAATAAGCGACAGAATAGTTGATATACCATCTCCCCTTATAACAGGCGGATGACGAAATAAGGCGAGGATAATAGACTTTTTACAGACGAGGACGCGAAATTCTTTTCCAGTGATTTGCCTCTGGATTATCAAACGAGGGTATGCTCGAAATGATTGATGGAGCTTTTGCTCCAATTCTAACTTATTATTAATATTCATCATTACTCCATTTCCATGTGCTTCATCAATAGGTTTGATAATAAGAGGGAAAGGAGGTATTTGTATATTTTCAAGGCCTGTAGAAGTGAAGTCTTTTGCATCGAGATATACTGTCGAAGCAATAGGGTATCCCAAACGATCGAGTACCACATAGGTGAGCTCTTTATCGTCTGCTATTCTGGCTCAAAGAAAAGAATTCTCTCAAAAATCTACACTTTTAAACATCACAGATTTATTTTGATGTGAAATAATAAAAAGGTTTTTTTCTGGGACGAGTATTTCTGTTTTTAGTGAGAATTTTTGTGCCTCTTCTATCAAAAGCTGGGACGATATCGAAAAGTAATTCATGGGACGCATACTAAAAAATTATAGGGTAAATACTATTCTTCTTCTTGGAGTTTTTTTAGGAGAGGCGTGAAACGTATATACTCGAAAAGTTGGAGTCCAGTGTATCTGCCAATGAGGAAATTCAGTATAAGAATCGCGAAGAGGGAATCGGGGTAAGAAATCAAAAATTCTTGCAAATTTGCAGAAGATAAAATGCTGTATGTTACCAGCGATATGATGATGAATTGAACAAATGATATGAAACCTGGTCGACTCCATATATTGATATCCTCATGAAATATTTTATCAGCTACCATGATGAGAAATAGAAATGGAAATATGCTAAATATATTTGCAAATATATCGTAATCGACCAGCTCGATATGGAATATGATATCTAGACCGAGAAAAATCAATGATAAGAGGACATAAAGTGTTATGAGGAGGGACCTCCGTGTATTATAGAGAAGAGGTAGATGTGTTGTGATGAGATTGATAATACGGGTCGAAAGAAAAGCAATAAAGAGGAATATCGAAGTGAGTCCGATACCAAAAATTGCAAAACAAAGAGCCAAAAAGAGGGGGTTATAGATGCTAAATATATGCACTCAGATGACTTGTTTGAGGAAGTTGAGCACGAGTACGACTATGCTGACCTTGAGAAGCAATCACAGAAAGCTATATCAAAAACCAAAGTAGAGGAGAAATTCAAGAAATCGAGAAAGTGAATAAGAAAATGTCTCTGTTGAGTAGGATACCATTTTCCCAAAAGTCAGATTATCGGGAGTAATCTGCAGTAACAATTCAAACAGGGCCGAGGGTTGAACGAGCGAAACCCCTGAAATACCGAGATGTCCTATAGATTGTCCAAGAATTTTTGCGAGAAAAGACTCGTTGGTATCTGAAATGACAAATATGTGCTTTGATGAAAGAGATTTTATATCGGATATGTTGACGATTTTTGCGAGAGAATCAAAAAGAGATAAAAAATTGACAGAGTTAATGATAATGACATCGCTATCTTCAATAGTCTTGATGTTTTTCGTTATAAAATCATCGAATTCCTGAAACGAAATAGATGCTTGTGATGGGGGAGGAGTGAGCTCATAGAAAAGTATGTTTCGTTTTTTCAACGTATCTGCGACAAAGCCAGGAGTATCGGCATCTGTTGCCGGTGTTTTTACTGAATTTTTGTCACCGATGTAGGCGATTGCGTAAGGGAATACCTTTATATCCTTGGAGAGGGTTGTCTGACAATTATCACCATACTGTACCTCCGCTGTTAGTATCATGTCACCTGGTACATCAAAATAAATTGTATATTTTTCTCGAGAAACTATTTCAACTTTTTTATTATTTTTTTTGAGAGTGTAGATTACCTTTTTTGGTATATCAATACTCGTATCTCACGGAGTTACGAAATACTCACGAGAGGTTTCTTGTCGTACTTGCTTATCGCCTTTGAGGACGAACAGCTAGTAATTGTATCTACATTATTTTTTGGTATTTCTTGAGCCCAAGAAGATCATATAATTGAGAAAAGGGATAGTAGGAGAGCTATTTTTTTCATGTAGAATGATTTAAGAATTAAAAAATGGCTTGACGAGAGGTATATCAGCTATTTTTATTTTTGCCTGGAAGAGCATATAGGGGTCCTCTCCTGACTCTATCCATTTTTTTAATCGCAGGTATCCAGGGAGGTAAATTGTATCCTTCATATATCACAGGATTCAAGTTCTTTGTGTGTGTTTGATGCCTCGTTTTACACGACATGCATCTGAGAAAATTTGTTCTTGTGATTTTTCTGGATAGAGGCTCTGCATGAGACGTGCCAAATCAGAAAAATTCATCGTTTTTGCAGTAAAAGCGAGGTAGTATTTGATATACATAGCATTTTTTTCATATCCTTCTGGAAGGTGTTTGAGCGATTCATAGATAGCGAGTCATTCCTCGTCTTGAATATAAAATCCAGTTCAATACTGAAATATTTTTAGTCCAGCAGATTGTCACGAGAGATGCCTCTGGAGATGCACTCATATCTCGTGGGCGAGAATAGCGGGGAGCTCTCTTGCGTATATGCGTGCATTTTTTGACAGGTTGATCCGTATACGTTTTCCATATGAGATGGATATGCGTGCAAAGTTTTTATCTCGAAATGCAACAGGTATATCAGAGAAATTGTGTTCTCGGCAATATTGTGTCACTCCCTCAAAAATTTCATCCGGAGAGAGGAGTTTCCCTCTGACTTTCTTTTGGTTTTTTTGGACGTCGCTCAGTGTCAGGACTTTCTCCTGAGCAAGTGCCATGATTGTATCATCGAGTTCGCCAAAGAGGGCATTATTTGCATCATGTATGATGGCTGGATTCTCTCGAGAGTATCATCTGAGGAGCTCACACTTGAACTCTATTTCCGTTAGTTTTTCTCAGAATATCTGAGCCAGAGTGGTATATTCGGCGCCCATTTTTATCAAGGATGCGCGGAGTTCTTTTATATCAGCACTACATTTTTCAAAAAATATTTTTTCTGGAAAATCATACTGAAAGATAGGATTATAGAGGCCTTGTGCAGAGATAAAAGTGTCGAGTTCTTGATAATAATTAGTTGGCTTGAGGAAATAAGAGAGGTTGACCCTTTTGCTTAATTTGTAGAGATTTTCATCGATATCGAGTATGATCTGAGGCCAATGAGATGTAGTATATCGATACACTACATCGTAGTGTGGTGATGTGGAGGGTTTCAAATAGTAATCTCTGATGTCTGCAGTACCGAGTATAAGTGTTTGAGGTGAGAGTGTTCCATCGAATACTATTGAGGGAAGTGTTATTTCTGCACCATCGTACGATGCTATCTTATAAGTATCTCCATTGCTTGGATCCATGAAATCTCCATTACCTCTTGCTGAGGGGGTTTGGAGATCAACCTGTATATCTATGTTTTCATATTTATGCTCTCACTGACGAATAGATCATTTTTGTTTTGTATAGAGGATTTTATTTTCCTGAATATGAAAAATCGGGGCTTCTTGAAAAAGAGAATGAGCAATTTCGACTCATTTTACAGGGTCAGTAATGCGTAAATTTTCTACTTTTCGTAGCCGAGATCGGAGAGCGATGCCATTGACGTTTTGCACTTCGAGACCAGCTCGGGCGTTGAGCTCGAGTAATTTCGGTCATGTGGGGGTGATGACCCAGTCGAGAGCGAGATAGCCTAGATTTGCAAATATCTGAATCTGAGAAGAGAAGAGCAGGATATCATTCCAATATCCTATTTTTTTCCCTCGGAGAAATCTATATTTCTCTGGGAATATGTTATGATGGAGTGTCTTATGTTGGAAAAATGAATGTATTTCACCTGTTGTGACATCTATCCCAAAACCAGCTCCACCTTGAGCGAGATTAGCTCTTCATCCTGAAATCATTGTAGGCATTCTCACCATCGCTGCCACAGGAACGAGATTAAATACGATGACACGGATATCTGCTAATCCATACTGACAAAAATGTCGAAATGACTCGTCAGGTAAGAGTTTCTCTTCTATTAAGACTGTATCGTAGCCTCCAGAAATAGAAAAAGCACCATCTAATATATCCGTCATATGAGCTCTCAGCTCTGACTCATTGTATGATCTCTCTTGATCAAAAAAAATATTTCCTTTTCTCTCGAGTACGAGTATGCCGTTACCTTTACTTCCCTCATTCGGTTTTATAACAAAGTGGTCAGAAGTGATGCTCGAGAATTTCCAATTTTGTAGGTCTGCCTTTGATTGTATGACGGCAAATGTTTCTGCAAAGGGGACTCAACGAGCTGAGAGATATGTCTTGGTCTTTATTTTACTGTCAGCAAGTGAAATCGATTTTTTATTATTAAATTTTTTTATGTAGAGGAGGTTCCTCGCATTCATGCCTAGTATTCAAAAATCGAGCATTACAAAAGGTTAAAGTATTATTAGTATATAAAAAATGGAGGAAATGGAAACCCTGGGAAGATGCCCACTAAAAAATGACCCTAGGTAATAGGGTCACAATGTAACATTAATGTACGTAATGGTTGGGAATGAGGGATTCTTTCCTCTCGCTCGTTTCACTCGCTGCCGGAGACGGCTCGGGACAGATATGCCTGTGGGCATATCTTCGAGCAGAGATCGCTCTCTATTCGAGTCCCACTACATAACTCAATTAAAAAATAAAAACCCTCCTAAAAGGAGGGGTTTGATTTTTTGGTTGACCTAACGGGTCTAGAACCATTTAGGAGGAAAATGGGACAAATGGCACACCTAAAAAAGAGATTTGATTTTTATAGTATATGCCTATAATTACCTATACCTATGGTACAGGTTAAAAATAGAATAATTTATGGATAAGAAGATTTACAAAATAAGCGGTATGCATTGTGCAAGCTGTGTATCTCTCATACAAAACAAAATTTCTAAAATTCCAGGAGTGGAGTCTTGCTCAGTTGGTCTTTCCTCGGAAAAGGCAACGGTCATCTTTTCAGACAAGACAATCCCCACAGAAGACTTGAATGCTCCTATTAAGCCACTTGGGTATACACTCGTAGAACAAGAAGAAATGTCTCATATAAAACACTCAGAGAAACCTTCTCACGATATGCACGATCACGGTAACCCTGAACAGACAGCATTTGAGATGAAATTCGTGGTACCAATGATCATCTTTTCATTTTTTATGATGGGGTGGGAAGTCTTGGCCCAGAATAATATAATTGGTGAGATGTCCGAGACATGGTATGAGGCATTTCATCATCTGATGCCTATTTTTGCTTCGTTTGTGCTCTTTGGAATTGGAAGAAAATATATTCGTGCTGTATGGTTATTTTTACGAACAGGCACAGCAAATATGGATGTCCTTGTGGGTATTTCCACCATCGTTGCTTTCGTTTATTCATTTGCTGTGACAGCTTTTGAAAAACCACTCGCTCCCTATCTTGATGTTCGGTCAAATTTTTATGATGTTGTTATAGTTGTCATAGGTCTTATCGCTCTCGGACAGTTTCTCGAAGCGCGAGCAAAGAAGAAAACAAATGAAGCACTGCAAAAACTCGCCGAGCTTACCAGTAAATCAGCTATAGTTGAGAGAGATGGCAAAGAAATAGAAGTGGCTATCGACGAAGTAAAAATAGGTGACATTATTGTTGTGAAGCCAAACGAGAGGATACCTCTTGATGGTACTATCATCTTCTGATCAAGCACACTCGATGAGTCTCATCTCACCTGAGAGTCCATTCCAGTGGATAAAGGAATTAATGATGTGGTATTTTCTGGGACCCAGAATTTTCACGGTCTTCTCAAAATCTGTGTTGAGAAAGACAGTAAAAATACAACTCTTGCCCATATCATCCAAATCGTTGAAAATGCCCAGAATTCAAAAGCTCCTATTGAGAGGATAGCAGACAAGATCTCAGGCATTTTTGTGTACGTGGTTATTGGTCTTGCTCTCATAACACTCCTCTGTTGGCTATTTTTCTGACCTGCGTCGCTTGGCTGGTCTCGATCTATTGCACTCGCTCTTTCGTGCACTATGGCAGTCCTTGTTATTGCATGTCCTTGTTCGCTTGGCTTGGCTACACCAACAGCTATCATCACAGGCGTCGGAGCTGGTGCTCGTCGTGGTATATTGATAAAAAACGCAGAGAGCCTTGAGAAACTTGCCCAGGTTCAGGCAGTAGTATTTGATAAGACAGGAACGCTTACTGAGAACACACTCTCTGTCGAGGGTATTTTTGCTCCAAATTGAGCTGATAAAGATACAAATTTTGATCCACTGATATACAGCATTGCACGATCCTCGAAGCATCCTATCTCCGAAAGCATTGCCCGGTCCCTTGAAAGCGGTCAAAAAAATACTCTTCCTCTTTCTGAGCTGAAAGAATTGCCATGAAAGGGCGTCACTGCACAGTGGGATAATAATACTTACTTCTTCGGCTCGCTCTCCTATGTATCCGAGATGACAGGAAGTACGTCTGAGAAAATCAAAAATCAGTTTGAGAGTACGTATTTCGAAAGTGGAAGAGAAATCTATCTCGCCAACAAAAAAGAAATCCTCTCGCTTATAAAAATACACGATACTGTGAAAGCTGATGCAAAGAGTGAAATCGAGAAACTAAGGAAACTCGGTCTCAAGATTATCATGGCGACAGGCGATCATAAAAAAACAGGTGAAGCCGTCGCGCGTGAACTCGGTATCGATGAAGTATTCTGCGATGTGAAGCCAGAGGATAAACTCACGATCATTACCGATTTACAGAAGCGAGGATTGAAAGTAGCTATGATTGGTGATGGTGTGAACGATGCCCCTGCCCTAGCTCAGGCGGATGTGGCTATCTCTATGAGCAATGGTTCTGACATTGCGATCGAGAGTTCCGATATTGTCCTTCTCAAAGGAGATATTGCCAAGGTCGCAGAAGCCATCAATCTCGCACGAAAAACGAACAGGACGATCTGGCAAAACCTTATCTGGTCTTTCGGGTATAATTCCCTAGGTATTCCTATTGCTGCAGGTATACTCTATCCATATTTTTGATGGACACTGAGTCCAGCTATTGCAGGAGCGTTGATGGCGTTTGAGAGCATTACCGTTGTGAGCAACTCTCTACGGCTTAGGAATGTAAAACTTTAAGACTCTATGAAAACTTTCTTACAAAATTCAAAATTCTTTTTTACTGATTTTCATAAAGGCACAGTAAACATTATTTTGCATGTAGTGAGCTTTACGGTTATGTTTTATGGGCTGGTAATCAAGGACACGCTGTTGGTAATACTCGGAGTAGCTGTAATTGATGAACTTGGTCACCTATACAATTATTTCATTCATTTCCAACGGGATCCAAAGTATGGATTTAGGATGGTGCCTTATCAAATCTTCTATGCTTTAATAGGACTACTAATCTTACTGAAAATATTTAATTGGTATTAAGATATAATTTATGCAATCATATACACTCCATGTTTCCGGTACCCACTGTCCTGCCTGTAAGATACTGCTCGAAGATATCATTAATGAGCAGATAGGTATAGAAAATACTTATGTCGATTTGAAAAGGAAAACCATTACACTTGAGACGACGCTCGATAATAGCCTAGAGAACATTGCAGAGATGCTGAATGAAAAAATCAAACACAACGGTTACGTTCTTTCGGTTGATCGGGTTATGAAAGAGAAGGACTGAGAAATTATCTGGCAGGCTCTTCCTCTGGGGCTCGCCATACTTATACTCTTCTTCCTCTTACAAAAATCAGGGATACTCAACTTTGGAATATGAGGCCAAGTTACACCTGCTTCGAGCTTTACCTTGGGTCTTATTGCCTCTGTATCGAGCTGTTTGGCAGTGGTGGGATGATTGGTACTCTCCTTATCAGCAAAAGTGTCGCAGGATGGAGTGAGTGATAGGAAGAATTTTATTCTCTTTCATGTTGGGAGAATTGTTGGCTTTGCCCTTCTATGAGGCATTCTTGGAATACTTGGACAGGCTATAGGTATCAATCCTCTTTTTACTAGTCTTTTGGGCATATTTGCTGCACTTGTCATGATGCTCCTTGGTGCTAATCTCGTAGGCATACTCACTCAATCACGTATCACTCTCCCTGCCTGAATATTTCAGTTTCTCAGGAGAATAGAACATAAAACGCTAACACCTCTCATTATCGGAATCAGTACTTTCTTTCTTCCGTGTGGGTTTACTCAATCCATGCAGATTTCAGCTCTCTCTAGTGGGTCTTTTATCAGCGGAGGACTCATCATGCTCGCTTTCTCTCTCGGCACCTTTCCTATGCTCGCACTCCTCTCATTTGGATCAGCATGATTTGCTCACTCTCGATACGCACCTCTTTTCTTCAAATCGGCAGGCATAGTTGTGATCGGTCTTGGTGTCTTTGCACTTCTTGCGGGATTAGCAGGTCTCGGTATCATAAACCCTATCATCAATATTTAATTCTTTATCTTTTCTCCTATGAAAAAAACCATTTCTATTATTGTCACCATCCTATTAGTAGGCGTGCTCGCATTTGTTTTCACAGATCAAGGCAGTTCTCCTTCGGATACTTCAGGAGAGGCTTCTACAAATGTCTCTATGGTGAATGGTGTACAAAATGTTACCATCAATGCTAAAGGTGGGTACAGTCCACGTTCTACTACAATCAGAGGAGGTATACCAACCAAGCTCATTGTAAAAACCAATGATACCTATGATTGCTCTTCCTCTCTCGTTGTAAAATCAGCAAACTACCGAGGTATGCTCCCAGCTACTGGAGAAACGGAGATAGATCTCGGCTCGCCAAAAGCTGGTGAAAAAATACAATGAATTTGCGGCATGGGCATGTATACCTTCGCTCTCAACGTAAACTAATATCTAATTTCTTTTCTATGATCCGCTCTAATCCTACTCTTCAGAAAAAACTCCTTCTCGCCATCAAAAAATCTCAGTGAACTTTGTGAAAGATTGCCCAGATGATTGAAGAGGATGCTTATTGTGCAGATATTGGTCAACAGATCAATGCCGCTATGGGTCTGCTTCGAGGAGTAAATACTGAACTGATGAAAAATCATCTTCTCTGCTGTGGGAAAACGGATCTCTCTCACAAAGATACAAAGAAAGGTGAGCAGTTTGTTGAAGAATTCGCTCGCATATGGGATGTTTCAATGAGGAAATAATAACTTTATAGTTTCACCTTGATATCCTTTTTGTTGCGACGTTTAATAATCATTTCGTCAGGACTGCCTTTTTCTGTATTCTTAGCATCTAAATCTATTTCGTTAAGTATTTTAATAAGCTCATAGAGAGCTCTACCGACGATGTTTTCCTCTTGATTGTATGGCTGTTTCATATGGGGAAAGTAAAGAAATAATAGAATATGTCGATTTGTCTAACGCTATAAGAATCCCAAAATTCTGAGAATTTGTATGTCTATCTCTTTCTGCTCTTCGGGCGTGATCTTTTTGTAAACTGCATACATCTTTACCGTCTGCTTGCGTCCTTTCCCGCATTTGAAACTCCCAATGTACTCAGGTTCTGAATATTCTGGTTCTTCCATAAAAAAATGGTGAGGAAATAAAGTACTCATTTTATTGATATCAAAAGCATAACAATGACATGGCTCAGTTATAACTTTGGTGAAGGTAATGATTTAGATAAAATATAAGTATGGGCTTATAATTTCTCAACTATGCGAAAAAGATATTCTATCGACAAGGAAGAGCAGGAAAGGAGGGCAAGACTTATTGCTCCACTTTTTCAGTATCTCAAGTCTGAACAGGGTTTTTTAGATGACATTGAAATCATCCGTGTTAAGTATGGTATTTCCAAAACAAAAACGGGTACTCATAATATCCCTATTCATCTCTTAAATCAGAAATACTGGAAACGTGATATTAGCTCTGTAGCAACGGTCAAATATTACTGACCTGACCTCCAAAAACTATGGGAAGAATTTCATAAAGATATTGAGAGTATTGCACTTAAGTATCGACTCAGAAACTTTTTAGATCTTCTCAAAGATTTTGTTTTACAAAACAGATTCGGAGATGCACTTCTTCACCATCGTCTTCAATTAGGCGAAGATGGTCACACTATCACTCTTCATAGAAATATTAAAAAGAAGGACTTCGATAATATCTGGCTAGAAATTGAAAAATTCAACAAGGAATATCCTGTTAGAAAGTCTCGTGTTCGTCGTTATTCTAATGAGGTTATTGAGAAATATAAAAATACTGAACAGATGGAGAAAAAGTATCTTGCTGATCAGGTAGGTCTTCGTCTACTTATGAAGAAAGAACTTTTTGGATTTCTGACTCAGAAGGAAGAAGTGGAGATACAGTCATGGGATAAATCAAAAAGATCTCGTCTGACGAAATTAAGTCGAGGATTCTTTTCTTTAGTACAGGATTTAGATGAAGCTGATTCTTAAAACTCGATGAGTTGCAAAGCTAGAGGGTATAACTTAGCAACCACAGTATAAATTTTATGATAGATTGTGCCGGCGAACTCCAAAAGAGAACGCCGGTTTTTTTACGATTTTCTCTTTCAGGTTTCAAATGACATGGAGAGGTAATAGCAAAAGAAGACAATCAATCTATTGCTCTTGGGAATCGCATTTGTTAGAGATGACATCTCAAACAAATATCTGACTCTCCAGGCAATATCCTTTATTTTTCACCTTTTTACATTATGTCTCAGAAAATCAAGGTCTCAGACCTGCGTCAGAAAATAGTCTATGTTCCCATAGACACTCTGAATCCCGCCTCCTACAATCCTCGGAAGCACTCGGAACGCCAGATGCAGGCGTTAATGGAAAGTATTAGGAGCTACTGATTAGTAGATCCAATTATTGTGAACAACACCCCAGAGCGAAAGCAGGTAGTCATTGGATGACATTTTCGACTAGAAGCGTCCAAAGCCCTCGGAATGAAAGAGGTACCAGTACTCTATCTTGCACTTCCGCTAGAAAGGGAGAAAGAGCTTAATTTGAGACTCAATCAGAATACGTGAGATTGGGATTTCGATATTCTTAAAGACTTCGATGTATGACTCCTCCTCGATGTAGGATTTGATAACGCAGAACTCTCTTCCATGTGGGATGCCATGTTGTGAGTTGAAGAGGATAATTTTCAAACAGAGAAAGAACTTGAAGCTCTCGGAGAACCACAAAGTAAACTCTGAGATATCTATGCTCTCTGAAATCATAGAATTATGTGCTGAGATTCTACAAATGCCGACCAGGTATCTGAGTTGATACATTCTCTACCAGAAGGATCGTGAAAAGTGTCGATGCTCTATTATGATCCGCCATACAACATAGGTTTAGATTATTCCAAGTGACTGAATAACAGCAAACAGTATGGAGGTAAGAAAACAAATGATGCAAAGACTTGAGAAGCATACAGAGAGTTCCTTGTTACAACACTTTCGAATGGTCTAGCACATTCCCACGAGGACACACATATCTTTTGCTGGTGCGATCCGAATTCCATCTGACTCCTGCAAAATATATATTCCTCACTTGGACTCGAACCGAGAAGAGTATGTCTCTGGGTTAAGAACAATATGAATGCCACACCGCAGATCGCATTCAATAGGAGCTATGAACCGTGTGTCTATGGGACACGATGAAAACCATACCTTTCATCAGACTTAAGAAATCTGACGGAAGTTCTTGATAAAGAAGTATGAGTAGGAAATCGAGTTCTTGAAGACATTATCGATTTATTTGACCTGTGGCTCGCAAAAAGACTCGTAGTAGGTACTTACGAACATCCTACGGAAAAACCACCCACGCTCCACGAGAAGCCCCTTAAACGCTGTACGAAAGTTGGAGATATTGTTCTCGATCTCTTTGGTTGATCGGGTAGCACGTTGATTGCCTGCGAGCAAATGAAACGCACGGCTCTCCTTATGGAACACGAACCTTTATTTCTTGACCTAATAATCAAACGCTATGAAACACTCACCAACACCAAAGCTACCAAAATCAAAGGAGCTTAATATTGCTCAAGGAGATATATTTCTCCTCTGAGACCATCTTCTCTTCTGTGGAGATTCTCGTCATCCAGATATATGGAAGCGACTCTTGAGAGATGGACAGAGAATCAATCTTCTCCTGACAGATCCACCATATTGAATCGATTATGTCGAATCAAAGAAATGATTCACCGGTACAACGGAGAAGTTCGAAGATATCCCTCAAGACGGAATACAGACTGACAGAGAATATGCCCAGTTCACACGAGACTGGATTACTCCTATGCTCCCATACTTTGCAGAAAAAAATGCATCGTACATCTTTAATGCCGACAAAATGATATTTGCTCTTCGAGAGTGAATGCTTCAGGCGTGAATGAAGTTTACACAGCTCTTGGTATGGATAAAAGACTCGGCAATCATTGGCCGTCTTGATTATCTGCCTCAACACGAGCTCATTGCTTATGGATGGTATGGAAAACATGCCTTCTATGGTTGAAAAGCGAAGAGCATTCTTCCGTTTGCGAGAGTGAGAAAGAATACGATCCATCCTACTATGAAGCCAATTCCGCTTCTCAGAGAATTGATACTCAATTCCAGTAAACGAGATGACACCGTTTATGATCCTTTCGGGGGTTCAGGAAGTACGCTCATGGCTTCAGAACAGACTGGTAGAAAGTGTGTGACGGTTGAAATCAATCCTGTCTACTGTCGTGCTATCATTCACAGATGGCAAGAATACACAGGTAAATTAGCTGAAAAAATAACCTAAAAATATGACTACACAAAATATCATTTCCCGTATCAAAACGGACAAAACTCTACTCTTAGAGCATCTTGAGAAGACCCCCATTGTTCAGATCGCTTGTGAGAAAGGCGGCATTGGAAGATCCACATATTATCGGTGGTTACAAAGTGATCCTGTCTTTGCCAAGAAAGCGAAAAAAGCCCTTCAGAGATGAGTTTTTCTTATGAACGATGTTGCTGAGTCTCAGCTTCTGAAAGGCATGAAGGACGGCAATATGACAGCCATTATCTTCTGGCTTAAATCGAGACACTCGGTCTATGGAAACAAGATCGAGATTATTGATACCCCAGAAAAAGAAGCCCTTACCAAAGCACAGAGAGAAGTCATTCGCAGAGTTCTCAAAAATTACAATCCTAAATCTTAATCCCTCACACTATGAAAAAAAATCCTATAAATCCGAAAGACATGAAAGCCATAGAAAAATCTGCTCCTATCCGACGAGGACTCGCTCGTGAGAGTTTCCAGCTCTTCTTCGAGATATATTTCGCCCACTACATTACTTCACCGATGGCGTGGTTTCATAAAGAGATGTTTCATCTTATCGAAGACCCGACAAATCTCTTTACTACCATCATGGCATTTCGTTGATCTGGTAAATCGACCATTATCAATACTGCTTTTCCACTCTGGGGTATTCTGGGTAAGAATAATTACAAATTCATTGTCATCGTTGCTCAGACCCAAGCACAGGCAAAGATGTATATGCGTAATTTGAAAGAGGAAATAATCAACAATGAACTTCTCTCCAAAGACCTCTGACCTTTTCGAGAAGAGTGAGACGAATTCAACGCTTCATCTATCGTTCTCCTTAAATCCCAAGCCCGCATTACAGTTGTTTCAGTGGATCAATCCGCCCGATGAATCAGACATAGGAATAATAGACCTCAATTGATTATTGCGGATGACATCGAGGATCTACAATCTATCAAAACAAGAGAGGGAAGGGATAAATTATTTGAGTGGTTCACCAAAGAAATCATCCCTCTCGGTGATCTCAAAAAAACACGTATATTCCTTGTTGGGAATATGCTCCACCGTGATTCACTCCTGATGAGGATGAAGGATCGAATCGAGAGCGGTCAAAAAAATTGAGTTTTCCGAAAATATCCGTTGATGGACGAACACGGAAAATGCCTCTGGCCAGAGAGATATTCAGAAGAAAACATTATCGAACTCAAATGAACTGTCTGAAGTGAGGTCGCCTGGAGGACTGAATATATGCTCGAAGATGCGTGAGCAGAGTGACAAGTAATTTTTCCAGAATGGATACGCTGGTATGATAATTTTCCTGAGCCAGCTCCAGCTATGGTTAATGAACGCAGATGATGTTATAGTAATAGCTTACCACATCCTCTTGATCTCAATACAGGTGTCGACTTGGCTATTTCCGAAAGTGCCGCTGCAGATTACACTGCTTTCGTGACAGGATGGGAATGGTGACGGAAGCAACATAAAATCCTTTTCATTGTCGACGCTTTCGCTCGAAAAATGGATTTTTCAGAAACAGCCGAAACACTGGCGGAATATCACCAAAGACTATCACGGATACATAAACACAACAAGCATGAGGTTATCATAGAAACGGTCGGGTATCAAGCTGCTATGGAGCAATATCTGCGAAAAGGTCAGAGGATGGATATAGTTGGCATTAAACCTCATGGGTCAAAAAGAGAACGTCTCGCCCTTGTCACTGACTTGATCAAAACTGGAAGAATCAAATTCCCTAAAACAGAAGCATGAATCATGCTTGTAGAACAACTTGTGGGCTTCTGAAAAGAGCGACATGACGACCTTGTGGATGCTTTTACCATTATGGTCAACCATGCTTTCGGAAAAAAGGATCATACTGTAGGAATTTGGATCATTTAGTGCCTTTTCTAGCACTTTTGCCTAGACTTGAGGGTCGAAATATACATTAATGAGAGTATGGAAGATACACCTCTCAAATACTGTCTGTATGCACGAAAATCATCGGAAGCCGATGAAAAACAGGCCCTTTCCATTGATTCTCAGATTAATGAGATGCACAAGATCGCTGAACAAGAATGACTGGAAATTGTTGAGACATTGACCGAGAGTAAATCAGCCAAAGCCTCAGGACAACGCAGGGTCTATATGGAGCTTCTCAACGGTCTGAGAGAACAACGCTACAATGCTATCCTTACTTGGGCTCCTGATCGACTTTCGAGGAATGCTGGAGATCTTGGGTCTATTGTAGATATGATGGATGAAGGTGTACTTGTACAGATTCGCACTCATGGATCAACTTTTTCCAATAATCCCAATGAGAAATTTCTCCTGATGATTCTCTGTAGCCAGGCAAAACTGGAGAATGATAATCGAACCAAGAACGTGAAACGAGGATTGAGACGAAAATGTGAGCTTGGTATGCGACCAGGAGGTGTGCCTATAGGATATGAAGTTGTTCGAGGTAGAATTGTTTCTGAAAAGAGCCATGTTGCTGTCGATCCCATTAGAGCTCCTATTGTTCAACAAATGTTTGAGTGGATTGTAAAAGATGGATTCAGTGGTCGACAGGTATGGGAATTTGCTCATGACAGGTGACTTCGAACAAAGAGGGGGAAACGGCTCACTCTCAGTATGATATTTCGGATGCTCGACTGCACCTTTTATTATTGAGACTATGAGTATCCAAAATGAAGTGGTAACCATTATACGGGTCACCACACACCTTTAATCACGAAAGAGATATACGAACAAGCCAGAGAGAAGTTAAAGGTGCCACCGAAAGGAGTTTGGGGTCGTAAACACTTCTATTTCAGTAAAATCTTCAAATGTGGATGTTGTTGATCGGGAATCACGGGAGAAGAGAAGTTTAATAGACACGGAAAGAGGTATATATACTATCGTTGCAATCGCCACGGAGGTAAAGGAACATGTAATGAGAAACATATCCGAGAAGAAGCCCTTATTGAGGGGCTTGTGAAGCTCTGTGAGTCGATGACGAGCTACAAGCCACTACTCGACAAAAAACTCACCAAAGAGGTCGACAAGATCAACGCTATGCAAAACATGATTCATGGAGAAAATGCCAAGATCACAACCAAGACCGAATATTTGAATTTTATATTTACAGGAGGTAGTGACGGCGACAAAGGGGAGGTTCTGAGGCAATTTGGAGAGAAAATGGTACTGAAAGAGGGGCTTCCATGCATTCAATAATGCTCCGATGTAATTTATTTCCTTTTTGGTGATTTGAAAAATAATAATGCTACAATTCCGTCCACGATTGACCAAAGAAAATGTCAAAAATATAAAGCATTAATTGGATTAAAAATGATAGCAATCACTATCATTATTAGCATCCATTTAGTATTTTTCTCCTTGTGATATAAATAAACTGAGAAAGTTGCAGTTCCGAATACTACCAGCTTGAGAAATTGATAAAAAAAGTATGGCCAGATGGGAACAATGGCAAGTAATAATCCAATAGTTGCAATCTTTGAAAATAAAATCCTATATTGTGATTGTTCAGTAGTAATCATTAGATAAAGTTGTTAAGATCGTTCTAGATTTGTAAATTGATCGTAGTATGTAATTTCTTCTTTTGAAATTGAGGGTTTAAATTTACTCAATGCATCCATTATCATCTTTTCATCAATAAAACTCTTTTCTTTTGCAACAGCTATACGAGCAGATTGAGTGACAATAAGTTCAATATCTGAACCGACATAGAACTCCGTCATAGTCGCGAGCTTATCGAAATCAATATTTTTATCATATGGCCGTCCAGAAAGAAAAATTCTAAACATATCTTTTCTAGCTTCAAAATCTGGTGGTCATACAAAGATCCGTTTATCCATTCTACCTGATCTTAGAATTGCTGTATCAATCATATGGGGCCTATTTGTTGCCCCAACTACCAAAATTTTATTTGCCCCTGCATTGTTAAGTTGTAACAAGAATTCATTTATTTCTTCTTTCTTAATATCAGCCTGGGATCAGAGTTCCTCTCTTTTTGGTATAAGGCCCTCAATTTCATCAATAAAAATAATAGCTGGGGATTGCATTTTGGCCATTTCAAAAACTTTTGCAATATTACCCACGGCACCATGAACCCAAGGAGTAGCAACGGACGAAGGACTGAGTTCAAAGAAATTATATTTCAATTCTTCAGCTAATTTTTTTACAATAAATGTTTTACCACATCATGGTGGCCCATAAAGCAATATACCATTTGGTATTGAGAGTTTAAATTTTAGAAACTTTTCTGGATTCATTAGAGGTTCCATAACTTCACTAATCAATAGAGCTTTTAATTCTTGCATACCAGCAACACAATCAAAACCACTCAAAGTAGTCAGGTCATCAATAATATCAGTTATTTTTTCATGTGAATGAGTGTTTATAATAACACTAAGGTATTTTTTCCCCTCATGATTAATAGTAACTAAGTCATATTTTTTCCCTCGATCAATTACTTCCTCTGGTCATATATTAGTAAAAAGATATAGATATTTTCCGTTAGAAAGTTCGTATATTTCTGTGAAAAATATACGTTCGATACGATTTTTTACAGAAAGGTCATCCCTTATTTGGAATCAGTTATGTAAAATTGGTTTTGTAGGTACTGACATAGAATTTTAATAAGCTTTAGTACAATTTGTGATGAGGTAGTTATTATGCGTCTTAATTTGCTCATTATAATTTTCAATTCGAGCACTCATATTGCTAGCGTCTCTTTTATATGAAGCAAGTTTTGCGTTATAGGTATCAATTTTTTCGTTATAATTATCTATTTCGTACTGTGGAGATGAATCGTTTACATAGGAATTATCAATTTCGTTTTTTAGACGATCCAGTTCGTTACTTCTTTGTTCTAGTAAATTTTGTGCAAGAGTTATATGTTCTTCACTTTCGTCTGTTTTTAACAAATCTGCCTGATTAGAATGATAACTGGAACATCGGTATTGGCCATTTCTAACAGTGTCCTCACTAGTGTCCTGTGATGTAGTCGTAGACAATGAATTTGTTCCACTATTAGAAGAATTTTCTTGGCCTATAAAGAAAAAAATAGCGTATCAAATAATCAGAATAACTACCCATTTGTATTTATAACCATTGGGTTTAGAAGTTGGTTTATCAGGACTAGAGTTTTTTTTATGTACAGCTTTAGGTGGATCCTTTTTATCAAGGAATTCTAGATCAATATTGAGATGGTCTTTTGAATTTTTCATAGTTTTATTGTTCTCGGTTATTATAACAAGCTTGGACGAGCTCAGGCAGTAGAACTGAATTAGAAGTCGACATCGGTACACTAGTGAATTGCTCACATTTACCATTCTCATCTTTCCAAATAATTACTGACCCCTGATATAATTTTGGAATATATATTGTGTCTGACCAATAAACCATGAGTTTTTCATTTTTACTAAAAAATTTATATTTTATTATTGAATATCCTTCTTTTGTAAACTCTATATGCCCAATTTGTACAGTTTCTCCACGATTAAATATTTGATCAACAATTTTTTTTACAATAAGTGGTTCTATCAGGCTAGATCATAATCCAATTAATTTTGCCCAAATTTCTTTTTCTTTACTTTCATCATAACTTGCAGAGAGTGAGATTGTTATATCCCCTTTCTCTGAACTAATAGAATATCTATATGTATATGTTGTTGAAACTGTTATACCATAGATTTTTCTAGTAGTAGCCGTTGAGTCATAAGATATATCTGAAATATCCTTAAAATATAGTTTTGTTTTTTCATATTCAACAAAATTATTTTTAAAAGTAATAGTACTATTTTTAAAAGTTCCAGGAATTTCTATTTCAAGTGAATTGTCAGCCTCATCTTTAATATTTTTGTGAATCTGTTGAAGTTCAGTTTCAAGTTTATTTTTTAAACTTTCCGTACCAGCTAATTTAATTGCTACTTCCAATAACCCCTGAGATTTATGCAGTTCATCTAAGTTGTTATGCAGATCAAGAACAATCGATCGTAAAGCATTAGCAGAACGGTCTCTCATTATTTTAGTCTGACTGTCATCATAGAGCCCAAGATCAATCAATTTATTCAGCTCTTTTTGTATGGTGGCAACAAGACGTTTTATTAATTCAGATTCTTCTTTATCAAATTTTCCGTCTTTACTTACTTCCATTTTTTCAAGTTCTTCAATAGCTTGATTGATAGCATGATAAGCTGGTCATAAAACACTTTTCTCAATTTTTTCACCTTTTATCGAAAATATTTGTTGAAATTCATTAACGTAACCACTATTTTTATGAATATGATGTAGTTCTGTATATATATCAGACAGATATTTTATTGCATGATTTTTAAGATCAAGAATGATATCTTCACTTGCTGTTTGTTCATCGTGTAGCTTATAAATTTTTGAAAAAGAAGTCCAGAATTTTTCAGAATCAATAAGCTCTTTCCAGGTAATCAGAGAATTTTTCAAATATTTTTTATTATCCTCTGCAGAAAGCATAAGACAGTATAGAATAGCCAGATTTTTTTTATAAAAGAAAGCTTTTGTTCCCTGTCCCTCAGAAGCATCTTGCCAAATTTGAATAGCGTTTAAAAAATCCTTAAGCTTAAGGAAGTTTAAAGCCTTTTCATCTATACTGTCTGCTATTTGAAACCAGAAAAAGTAATTTTTTATACGTTTTTTGGGGGCTTGTAGCTCCTGTAATGCATTTTTTACTGCATCTTCTGTACGAAAGTCTTCGAATAATCCAATATCAAATTCATAGGTAGGGTTTTCGTCAGCCTTGATACGGTTAATAATCTCCTTGGAACGTTTAAGTATATCCTTCTCACTAGCGGATGTATCTAGACCAAGAATATGATAAGCATTATTTTTAAGTGTTTGAGACATATTTTAGCGGGTTATACCAGAAAGATTATCTTTTATTGTTTCTTGTAGATCTGAAGGGAGTAGCATTAACAAGTTTTGGACACAACGTTTTATTTCATCAACATCTCCAAGCTCGATGGCCTTTTCTCCTTTCTGAATATAATATTTAGCTTCCTTTTCATTGATGAAATTTGGATTTCCAGCGATGATTTTTTTGAACTGATGAACCCATGTAGCTGGGTTTGAATATATCGCTTTAGAACTGAGTTCTTTAATTTGTTCATTAATACGAATCAGAAGTGATTTATCATTATCTGCTATTGCTTTCTCTCCCTCAGTTTTAAGTTTACTCAATTGGTCATTATTCGTGCTTTTGTCTTTCTCATCGGCATAGTCATTGATAATTGATTGGGTATCCTGGATCCCATCTTTAAACTCCTTAACCAACTGGGGCATTTCTTTCTCTTTCTCAATATTATCAAGTGTTATTTTAAGATCTTTAATTTGTTTATCTGCTTTCATCTTTTCATCCTCATCAACTGATGCATTTCTAACACTTGTTTGTGCTGACTGGATATTGTTATCAAGGACTTTTCTTTCATCAGGTGATAAGCTTTCTGAAACTAATTTGGCTCTTTCTTTTTGAGTTTCTAAATCTTCCTCGATATTCTTAAGTTCAATTGTTTCATCATGAGAAGTTGATCGGGCATTAACAGTTAAATCAATCAATGGTATATACGCAGTGATAAAAACTTCACGTGATTCATTTACAACGACAGTTAATTCTACTGGAGTTCCCTCTGGTAAATCGTGTGGTAAGTCTTTACCATTGATTCCAATTTGACACAAAAATCCGTTACGATCGGGCATTTCAGACTCACCCTCAACGACAACTATCCCTAATTCATTTTCTTCTCCTTTCTTTAGCTTTCTTGAGGTCTTATATTCTGTAAGAACTTTCTTTACAGGCAACATTGATCCTTTATCAAAAACCCTCTCACAAATATTCATGGCCACGTTTCTTGTATAATCTTTTTGCGCAACAATGATACTCACAGAATGAGGTAGGGGAGCTCCAGATACCGATAATCCATGGGTAATAATGAACGAATCAGGATCAATGGGAACAGAATTACCCTGTTTATCAAAAAGATAAAGCCAATACACATTTTGTTTGTTTGGCTCAACAGCAACTGTTTCAAAGAATTTTCCACTTTTTAGCTTAATTTTTGTTCCATTATAAAATCCGCTGTCAGATTGGATTTGGATATAAAATTCTTCCTCTGAATCCTTAAGGTTTTCTATAACACCACTAATCGTTTCTTCTGTATCAGATGTTAGAGATTCATAATTAAGGTTTATAGAGAGAGTTCCTTCATTAGCTTTTTTCTCATCGATCTCCATTAGTTCTTTTGGAATCTTTTGGCTAATTCCAAATATACAAGCACCTTTTGCAACGACAGTAAGGGGATCAACAGACGAATCCACAGTTATTTTCAGATCGTTCTCTATCCTTTCTCTAATATAAGGTATCTGCGTTGGCCCACCAACTAAAACCACCTTTGCAACAGAACTGCTCTTAATGCCAGACTCTTTCAAAGTTGCTTTAGAAAGTTCGATTGTGCGATCGATCATTGGCTTAATCAAGGATTCAAATTCTTTTCTTGAGAAGTTCATTGTAAGGAAGATTTCTTTACCTTCATCATCCATTCAAATATTTTCTACGACGATTGAAGTCTTATCATAATCAGAAAGTTCAATCTTAGCTGTTTCTGCAAAAAACTTTAATTGTGAAAAAGCACTTCTATATTTTTCATTTGACCTGTTAAAATTTTTAACAGAAAACTTTTCCATTATCTTTGGTACTATAACTTTATCGACGATCTCTAAATCAAAATTTTTCCCTCCAAGAAAATTATCACCATTATGCCCAAGTACTGAAAGTGCTCTTTCTTTTGACGCGATCAATGCCACATCAAAAGTGCCACCGCCAAAGTCGTAAATAAGCCAATTTTCATTCTTAGTATTTGTGAAGCCAGATGCAATTGCTGCAGCGATAGGTTCTTGCAATAAAACTACATGCTTAAATCCAGCAAGATTACCAGCTCGCTTTGTTGCCTCAGATTGAAGAACTGAGAAAGCTGCTGGGACTGTTATTACAGCTGCTACAGTATTAAAATCTGAATATTTTCTTAAAATATCCTCTTTTAAACTTTTGAGAATTTCAGCTGAGATTTCTTCGGGCCCCATATCTATATCTCCTCTTTCAAAGTGGAATTTTTCTGAAGTACCCATGAGTCTCTTAACTTCGGGTTTGTAGTTTTTAATCTCATCTTCAGATGCATCTTTGTAATAATTTTCATAAGCTTTCTGTCAAACCACTTTATTTTTTGCTTTATCAAAACCAAAAATAGATGCTGTATACTCAACGCCTCAGGGCTTTTTCACAATTTCAATATTACCATTGTTATTTATGACAACAGATGAATTTGTTGTACCAAGATCAATTCCTATTTGTATGTTTAGTGGGTTGGCCATAATTAACTATTGGTTAGAAGAATTATCTTCGCCTTGCGAATGAGCTGGCCTTTAAGCATAATCGTCGGTTCAACTGTTTCTTTCACAATTGGTTCTAACAAGGAAGTGTCTTTTTCCACAGATAAAATGTCGAGATTAAGACCTTCGTTATACTTATGATCCTTGTAGTCTACGATTTCAATATCGTACTTTTCAAGGTATCGTCTCAATTTTAGTGTAGAATTTTCTAAACCCTTGAGCTGATTCTCTGGTAAACTTGAAGAAGACTTTGAAATACGTTGTTCAATTCGCCATATTTCAACAGCAAGATCAGCAATCTCGTTTGCCTCAACTGACACACTCATAAACTTCGGTGTTACAGAAGATTTAATTTCTGCCAAGATTTTTAAAAGCAGGTCATCGAACTTAACTGAATTCTCTACTGGTTTTCGTCTGTATAAAAATAATATGAGTAGACTCAAACAGGTTAAAAGTGTAATAAATGACATTACTAGAATAACAATATTTAGATTTTGAGGAACTAAATTATTCATATTTTACTTCGTTTTAAAAACTTTATCTCAATTGTATGTATCTTATTCCCTTTTTCAATCAAATATAACTATAAAGATGCCAAAAATATTAGATCCATTTCTAACTAATTTTATGAATTTTTAGTGGTTATTTTTAGAAGAATAATGTAGATACTTTAGAACTTCAATTAGTGTCTCTTCTCCATAGGGCTAATGGTCTCACACCCTTACCCTCATTAATCAGTCCCGTAAAGGGTTTATAGCTGAATTTAAACAAAAAAGTGACTCTAGGGAGTAGAGTCACTATATATCATTAGTGTATCGTTTGGTTGGGGAGAAGGGATTCGAACCCTGACAAATATCCATTTCAAGCCCCATAAGGCTTTCAGCGTATTTTAAGAGCAAAAATGGGGTGAAAAGTTGGAGTTTTTATTACCCTAGTACACGGGTTGCTTCACACCCGCTGATTTCTACTAATACCCATCTATGAAGATCGATTTCAGCTTATTCGATCTTTTTCAGATCTTTGCTGGGAATTATGACTATCATACATATAATTCTGGTATGATTTTCTCAATTCTTCTTCTTATCGCAGGTCTTGCGATACTTATAAAAGGCGCTGATATACTCGTATTGGGGTCTGTCTCAATTGCAAAAAGATTTGGCATCTCAAGTCTTGTCATCGGTCT